>NZ_SRLW01000559.1:0-2677 GCF_006518215.1 Myxococcus sp. AB025B | reverse complement strand
CACCCACGGGTTGGAGGGCACGCTCACGACCAGGTCGTACTTGCGGTCCGCCAGCGCCATGAACGTCTTGGCGTCGTCGATGTGCACGCGCGTGCGCGGGTCATCCACCGCGTTGCGGTCGTCATCCCCGAGGCGCCCTTCACCACCACGTTCCAGGTGCCACCCCACGCCATCGGCACGGTGCAGCTGGTCGCCACGGGCATCGACGACGCGCGCCAGCGCAGGTCGTCGCCGCCCGTGTCCCTGCAGGTCGTCTCCTCCGCGCAGCTCAACCTCATCTCCGTGCTCAACGGCGATGGCGTCCTGCACGGCGTGGGCACCACGCGCAACCTGGTGGTGACGGGCCTCTACAACGACGGAATCAAGCGCGACATCACCTCCCAGGCGGTGGGGACGGTGTACTCGTCATCGAACGAGGCCATCGCCACGGTGTCGACCGCGGGCGTCGTCACCGCGCGGGGGCCCGGCACCGCCACCATCGTCATCCGCAACGGGCCGGCCGTCACCAGCATCTCCGTCACCGTCGTGGAGCAGCGCGTGGAGCACTGCATCCAGGTCCGCCTGGCTGACTACAACCTCCTCGTCGCGGAGGACTACCGACAGGGCAATGACGTGGCGGGCCGCGTCGCCGCCGGCGGCAGCATCTTCCTCAAGGACTTCCGCGTGGGCTGGAACCTGCCCGACACCGACACCGACAACCTCCTGGTCGCCGGGAGGGACCTGAACCTGAACAACGGCACCGTCTGGGGTCACGCCCGGTTCGGCGACCACTACCTGCCCGCGGGCACCCTCACCTTCCCGCGCGGCTCGGTCACCCGCGGCACGCCCGTCCCCTTCACCGACGTCCTCGGCTCGCTGCGCAAGCTCTCCGCGGACCTGGCCGCCCTGCCCCAGCAGGGCACCACCACCCTCGAGCCCTGGGGTGGAATCTTCCTGCGGGGCACCCACCCCAAGGTGAATGTCTTCCACGTCCAGGCCAGCGCCATCGCCAGCGCGGCGCTGCTCACCATCGAAGCCCCCGCCACCTCGCTCGTCGTCATCAACGTCCGAGGCACCTCCCCTCTGTTCACCAACTTCGGACATGTCTTCGCCGGCGGCATCGACGAGCACGGCGTGCTCTTCAACCTCCCGGAGGCCACCACGCTCACCGCGTTTGACTATGGCTTCTACGGAACAGTCCTTGCACCCCATGCCCACGTCTCTTTCAGTGATGGAGCCTGGGTGGGCGGCCTCTACGCGCGCTCGATGACAGGCAATGCGGTTGGCCATCTGGGCCAGCTGCGGGATACTGATATCTGTCGATGAAGGCTTCGGGTCCCCTCACGGGGACTCGCGCGACATTCCGTGGGGGGTCAAGTGCCCAAGCGTCCAGGGAGCGGTGTCTCCGTCGTGGTACTGGCCCTCGCCTGCTGGGGCGGGTGCGCGGTGGAGCCCCCCACGCCAGGCCCCGTCGACTCGCGCTCGCGGGCCGACGGGGCGGCGGAAAAACCTCACATCGTGACAGTGCTGTCGCGGGACGAGGCGCGGGGCCACCCCACGGTGGTGTGGGCCGAGCAGCGTGGCGCGGCGCCAGGCCTGCGTGTCCATGACACCCCGGAGGCCGCGGCCCGCGTCTATCTGGAACAACAAGCGTCACTGTATGGTTTGAGTGCCGCTGATCTGGCGTCGGTGTATGTCCATCGGGTCCACGACACGGGCCGGGGCGGCATCATCGTGTTCTTCCGCCAGCGGGTGGCGGGCCTGGAGGTGGGGCGGACCGAGCTGAAGGTGCTGCTGGACCGGGGGCTGGAGCTGGTGGGGCTCACGGGGAACCTGCACGGCGGCGTGGCGGCGATGCACGCGGACGCGGCGGGGCTGACGCGGGACGGGGGCTTCACGCTGCCCGCGTCCGAGGCGGTGCTGCGGGCCCTGGGGGATGTGCATGGGCTGTCGCTGGTGGGCGAGGTGGTGGCCGCCGGCTTCGCGCACGCGGACGCGCCCCGCTTCGACCTGGCGCCCGGCGGCACGCTCCAACGCGCGGGCCTGCGGCTGGTGGAGCCCGCGCGCGTCACGCGGCTGTACTTCCCCTCCGGGGGCCGGCTGGTGCCCGCCTACGCCGTGGACGCGCTCTCCACGCGGGCCGGGGACGCCCCCGCGCGCGGCTTCCTGCACGTGCTCGACGCGGCCACGGGCCAGGTGCTGCTGCGCGAGGACCGGGTGGCGCAGGACGCCTATTCGTATCGAGTCTGGGCGGATGCGGACGGCACGCCCGCGGACAACCCCCACGAGGACTACTCGCCGCACCGCACGGGCAACCCCGAGACGGCCGAGCCCGGCTTCGTCGCGCCCCGACAGCTCACGCACGAGGGGCGGGTGCACGCGCAGTCGGGTCGCGTGTTCCCGTGGCTCCCCCAGGGCGCCACGACCACCTGGGGCAACAACGTCCACGCCTACGCGGACCACTTCGACCCGGATGGCTACACCGAGGGCCAGGACCGACGCGCGCAGGTGACGCCCGGCACGCGCGACTTCCCCCACGTCTACGACCCCGAGGCCGCGCCCCTCGACAGCGTGGAGCAGGTGTCCGCCTCGGTGGTGCAACTGTTCTACACCACCAACTGGCTGCACGATTACTTCTACGACTCGGGCTTCGACGAGGCGGCGGGCAACGCGCAGGACGAGAGTCACGCTCCGGGAG
>NZ_SRLW01000558.1:0-2681 GCF_006518215.1 Myxococcus sp. AB025B | reverse complement strand
GGCGTGGAGTACGAGGACAGCGCCAGGGGGCGGAGGGGTGCGGTAGAGTGCGGCCCCATGCGTCGCATAGCCCTATTCCTGTTCCCGTTGCTGCTGGTCGCTTGCTCCAAAGACAAGGAGCAGGCGAACGTCGCCATCGACATCAATTACGACTCGAACTTCAAGACGGGCTGCATCGTCATGGAAGCCGTCGATGCCGCGAACGCTGACAATGTCCTGACGAACTCCTTTGACGGAGAGAAGCTCGCGAACCAGTCGCCTCCGCTGAAGTTGGCGGTGCTTCTACGGGAGGGATGGGGGACGGATGTTCGGGTCACTGTCCGCGCGCACGAGCAGTCCTGCGGCGGCAAGCAGGTGGATGAGCAGAGCCTGGTGGTTGACCTCTCGGGGACGGGGGCGAAGCCGAAGAGGACGGTGGAGCTCGAAACCCCGGACGCGGATGGGGATGGGTTTGTCGCTGTCTCGAGCGAGGCGGGGAAGGGCGGCACGGACTGCGATGATGGGGATGCGATGCGCAATCCCTCTCAGCAGGAGGTCTGCGACGACAAGGACAACAACTGTGCTGGTGGGGCGGATGAAGGATTGCCTCTGGTCGCCATGTTCCGCGACGTGGACGGAGATGGTGTGGGTGGCGAGGCGATTCAGCACTGTGTGCCGGTCGCAGGTGTGAGTGGGTACGCGATGGCGGGTGGCGACTGCAAAGACAACGACCCGGAAGTTGCCCCCGGCAAGACGGAGCTTTGCGACGAGAAGGACAACAACTGCGACGGGACGACGGACGAGGGCCACGACAAGAAGTGGTACCTGGATGATGACGGGGATGGTGTCCCGCAGGGGCCCGCGTTCACCTCGCAGTGCACGTCACCGGGACCCAAGTACATGAAGTATCCCTCGGGGCCTCCGTTCGACTGCGATGATGCAGACGCTCGACGCGCTCCGAACAAGCAGGAGCTCTGCGACGGTATCGACAACAACTGCGCGAGCGACAATGGCGTGGCGATTGACGAGACCTTCCCCACGAAGGGGAGCTCCTGTGCGCAGGGCTGTGGAACCATCCAGTGTGCGTCTGAAACCAGCGTGGCCTGCAACGCGCCTGAGCCTGACCTCTACTACCAGGACCTGGATGGTGATGGAGACGGTGTCGCCACGGTGATTCCGGACGTGAATCCCAAGATTGTCTGTCAGGGGGAACCGCCTCCGGCCTCGGGCTATGCCCTGGGGCAGGATGGAGACTGCGACGACCGGGACTCCGCGAGGAGTTCAATTCAGGCCGAGCTGTGTGACGGCATCGACAACAACTGCAGCAATGGTGTGGCTGACGAGCCTGCGTCGTGTGGTGGCTCGCTGAAGCAGGTTGCCAGCCATCACCTGTCATCCGACAACCAGCAGTGGAACACGGTGTCGGTGCACGCGAGTGGCTATCCGGTGTGGGTTGCTGGAGAGGATGGCAAGCTGGCGGTGCGCAGGTCCGCCAGCGCGAAGTTCGAGAGCTTCAGCTTTGGGGACCCGGCCACTCCTGCTCCGACGGATGGCAGCCTCGCGATTCATCCAAACAACTGTGGTGATGTCGACTGGAGGGTCTCTTGGGTGGACTCGAGTGGAAGGGTATTCCTGGGAGGCGCAGCAGGAGCGCTGGCTGTCCATAATGGGACCACGGATGCGTGCGCCGTAGGCGGTACAGGTCAAAGCGCAGGCATCACGGGGCTGGTGGGGTTCGGGGCTACTGGAGACCCTGTCCTCTATGTCACCGACTCCACAGGGAGAATCTTCCGGTGGATATTGGGTGGAACTGTGTCCGAATTGGAGGACAACTCCGCCAACTTTTATGGGTTGCATGGTTTTAGGGAAGAGCTTCTTCTGGCGGTGGGTGGAAGTACAGGGGGTGGAAGTGGCCAACGGTTCCGCTCCTATGCAGTGACGCCGGGCGGCGCGGCGACGTCCACGAACGGAGTGCATTCCATGAATGTGGATGGGAATGCGAGAGCCGTGTGGATGGGCACTGATAACAAAGCCTGCGCGGTGGGAGACAACGGGGCGGTGTGGCGCTGGAATGGTGGAACCCCGTGGACCCGGGTGGAGCCACCGGGTGGGGCGGTGACCTCCTCCTTCTCCAGCGTGGTGATGCGCTATGACGCACAGAACGCGCAGAACCCGCTGAATGAGCACTGCTACATGGTGGACAGCAGCACCAGTGGGCGTCTGCGAAGACTGACCCCTTCTGACACCTGGGGAAGCGGCCCGGACCTCCAGGCGAACGCGCGACTCCACGACCTTGCCATTGCCCCCACTGGCGACGTCTGGATTGTGGGTGAGGGCGGTCGCGTCTTCCACTACCCGGAGCCCTGACCCCCAGGCCCACCGTCCCCGGGTCTCTCAGTGACAGGCCCGGGGACCGTGCTCTCCATCTCCCGCAGCGGAACCCACCGTCCAAACCCCGCTCCCCCGTCCTTCCGCCGCCCAATCCGCTGCGCCGGGTAGATCCCCCGGTGGCCCGTCAATACATACGCCACCGTCGACACAATCATCACGTGGGGCAGCACCCCTGCCCCCACCAGCTCCACGGCCATGATGGACAGCGCCAGGGGCGTATTCGCCGCCGCGGCGAACAGCGCCGCCATGCCCACGGCCGCCCCCAAATCCACCGGCAACCCCAACATCCTCGCGAGCACGTTCCCCAGGCT
>NZ_SRLW01000557.1:0-2707 GCF_006518215.1 Myxococcus sp. AB025B | reverse complement strand
TGTCAAGGCTCGGCCAATCAGGTCGCTGTTGGGTTCGGCCAATCAGGTCCGGACGTGAAGCGCCCAGGAAGCGCGACAGTGTGGACCGCGCGAGTTCGGCAAAACCGGTCCGGCAGGGGCTCTGCCAGGTGTCAGCGTGCGAGGGCCTCAACCTGGGCCGCGCGCGGTGCGCGGGTACGCTTGGCGGGCGGTGGGTTGCGGTAGCTGTCACCCTCAATGGTGAGGACATTGGCGTGGTGCAGCAGTCGGTCCATGGCGGCACTGGCCAGCAGTGCGTCACCGAATAGCGGCGGCCACTCCTCCAGGGCACGATTGGAGGTGATGCAAGTGGCCGCGCGCTCGTAGCGACGGCGGACAATCTCGTACAGGTCGATGCCCTCCTCGCCCGTGAGTGGCCGCAGTCCGAGGTCGTCGATGATGAGCAGGGCTGGCGTGGTGAAGCGCAGGAGGCGTCGCTCGTAGCTGTTGTCAGCGCGTGAGGCTCGCAGCTGCGTGAGCATGTCGTGGGCACTCACGTAGAGGACGGTATGGCCAGCGCGGCAAGCTCGCTGCCCCAGCGCCTGGGCGAGGTGACTCTTGCCGACGCCCGCCGGTCCTACCACCAGCACGTTCTCGTGCCGCTCGACAAAGGTGCAAGTGCCCAGCTCCAGCACCTTGGTGCGAGGGACGGAGGTGTTGAAGGAGAAATCGAAGTCCTCCAGGGTGCTGGGCCGCTCGAAGGCGGCACGGCGCAGGCGCGCGTCCAACTGCTTACCGTCGCGGCGCTCCACCTCGTCGGCCAGTAGTCGGTAGAGGAATTCCGTCAGCGACAGGTTGGCGTCGGCCGCCTCGCGGCAGCGCACCTCGAGGGACTGCAGCAGCCCGGACAGGCGCAGCTTCTTCAGGACGGGGACAAGCTCGTCATAGGTACTCATGCGGGGGACACTCCTTGAGCGGGGTGGGACTGCAAGGACAGCGAAGGGGAGCGCTAACGCAGCAGCGTGCGCACGTCGCGCGCGTAGCGGGGAGCCGGCGGCGCAGCCGTGGCGGCGGGCGTGGCGATGGCCAGGTGCCCGTCCTGGGGCAACGGCTGCAAGTCCAGGCCGCGGCGCAGGATGTCCTTGAGGCCCTGGTAGCGCAGGTTGCCGAAATGCAGCGCCCGGCGGCACGCGGCCTCGGCCCGCTCGCGCGGGAAGCCCTCCAGGTGCACCACCATGGCCTGCACGCAGCGCAGTTGGCTGAGGACGTCATCGGCGTCGAAGACGGCGCGCACGTACGCCTCGGTGTGAGGACCCAGCCGGGCCGCCCGCGTCTCCCAATGGTCGCGGCTGCGGTGGCGCAGGGCCGCGCGCGCCTCGGGCAGGTGGGACTCCACGGTGCTGCGGTGGCTCTCGCCGCGCAGCGGGTGGGTGGCCACGCGCTCGTCCTGGGCGTACACGCGCACGTCATGGGCCGTGACGCACAGCCAGACGCGCTGGCCAATGAGACGCCACGGCACCGAGTACAGCCGTCGGCCGTACATGACGTGGGCGTCGCGGTGCACGCGGGCCTCGTGCCACACCTCGGGCGCCCATGCGCCCGTCGGCAGCGCGCGCAGCGCCGCGGCCTCGGCCTGCTGGAAGAGGAGACGCGGCTGGCGCCCCGTCGTGCCGTGCACGCGCACCGACGCCACGTCTCGCAGCCAGCGCTGCAGCGCGGCCTCGCACTCACGCGCGTCCTCTCCGGCCCTCCCGGCGAAGAAGTTGCCCTTCACATAGCGCACGCCCGCCTCCACCTTGCCCTTCTTCTCGGGGGCGCGGGGCGGGGCCGGGTCGACGATGAAGCCGTAGTGGCGCGCCAGCGCACGGTAGCTGCGCTGCAGGGCCCGCTCCCCGTCCACCCCGAAGGCCGCGCGCACCACCGCCGCCTTGAGGTTGTCGGGCACCACGCAGCGGGGCACGCCGCCGAAGTACGCGAAGGCGGCCTCGTGGCAGCGCAGCCACGTCTCCACGCGCTGGTCGAACACCACCGTGGCGAAGAGGTGGCGGCTGTAGCCGAGCACCATGACGAACACCCAGGCGCGCCGCAGCGTCCCCGTGTCCGCGTCGTACAGCCGGCCCACTTCACCGAAGTCCACCTGCGCCACCTCGCCCGGGGCCGTCTCCACGGGGATGGCGACGTCCTCTTCACTCACGCCCTGCGCCCGACGCACGCTGCCCACCAGGCGTTTGACGGCCGAGAGGCTGCCTGCCGGCACCCCCGCCTCCATCTGCAACCGGGTGAAGCTGGCCTGCGGTCGCAGACCCTTGGCCACCCACGCCTCCACCTGGGCGCGGTGTGCCTCCAGGCTGGACGTCTGCTGGGGCGCTGGCGGGGCCGCGGGCCGCGCCGCCACCACCGCGGCCTTGAGCACCTCGAGCTCGGGTAGCACCTGCACGTCGCCCCGCAGCAATCCCGCCGTCTCCAGTACGCGCCGGTAGCTGCGCTCCACGTCCACGCCCATTCGCAGCACCCGGGCCACTTGCCGCGCGGGCGTGCCCAGGCGATGCAACCGCACCAATTCCTGCAGCCGGTCCATCTCCACTCTCCGGTTACTCACGCCACTTCCCTTTCCAAGGGAAGCCAGCGTGACCTGTCGGCGGAGCACCCGGAGGACCGGTTTGGCCGAACCGGTGCGGACCGGTTTGGCCGAACTCACCCCGACCGGGTTCGCCGAACTCCAGAGGACCTGTTACGCCGAGCTACGACA
>NZ_SRLW01000556.1:0-2718 GCF_006518215.1 Myxococcus sp. AB025B | reverse complement strand
CCCCACAGGTCGCCGCGCCCCTCGCGTCCCCCTTCCCTCCCGCCTTCCCCGGCCAGACGAACGGCCCCGTCGTCGTCTCGCAGACGCGTTACAAAGTCACCACCATTGCAAGTGGCTTCAACTACCCCTGGGCCATCGCCTTCCTCCCGGACGGGCGGATGCTGGTGACGGAGAAGCCCACCGGGAAGCTCTACATCGTCACCCAGCAGGGCGCGAAGTCCGCGCCCGTGGCGGGCCTGCCGCCCGTGGACGGCCGGGGCCAGGGCGGGCTGATGGACGTGGAGGTGGGCCCCGACTACGCCCAGAGCCGCTACATCTACTGGAGCTATTACGAGCCGCGCGAGGCGGGCAACGGCCGGCCCACCGCGGGCAACGGCCTGGCCGTCGCGCGAGGCAAGCTGGTGGACGGCCCCCAGCCGCGCATCGAGGCCCTGCAGATCATCTTCCGCATGAAGCCCACGCTGGACTCGACGCTGCACGCGGGCGGGCGCATCGTGTTCCACCCGGACGGCACCCTGTTCGTCACGCTGGGCGAGCGCTCCATCCTCCCCGGCCGCGTCCAGGCCCGACAGCTCAACAGCCACTTCGGCAAGATCGTCCGCATCTTCCCCGACGGCACCGTCCCCTCGAACAACCCCTTCTACAACCAGGTCGGCGCCCGCTCGGAGATCTTCTCCCTGGGCCACCGCAACATCCTGGCCGCAGCGCTCGACTCACGCGGCCGGCTCTGGGAGGCGGAGATGGGCCCGTTGGGCGGCGACGAGCTCAACCTGGTGGAGCGCGGCAAGGACTACGGCTGGCCCACCATCGGCTACGGCACCGAGTACTCCGGCGCCCCCATCCACCAATCCGGCCAGGGCCCGGGCATGGAGCAACCCGTTTACTTCTGGAACCCAGTGATATCTCCGTCCGGGATGACCATCTACTCGGGGAACCTGTTCCCGGAGTGGCGGGGGAACATCTTCATCGGAGCGCTGTCAGGGCACGCGCTCATCCGGCTCGTCCTCCAGAATGACCGGGTGGTGGGCGAGGAGCGACTCAAGCCCGCGGGCAACGGCCGGGTGCGCGAGGTGGTCCAGGGCCCCGAGGGCGCGCTGTACCTGCTCACCGACGACCCGAACGGCCGCCTGCTCAAGATGACCCCCCAATGAAGGTGCCGGACCCACGCGGACCAGCACTCCGAGTCCGCGTGGGGAACCGGGCCTGAAGAGGAGCGGACGGCCGGGCAACAAATGTGTTTCCAGTCGCTGCCCGAGGGCCCGGGAAGCGGACAAACCGGCTGATCCATTTGACTTTCAGGGCGGACGGAGAAACAGATGGGCGCATGACGCTCCCCCCCATCCTCCTGGCCCAGTCAGGACACTCCGAGCTCGGCTGGCTCAGCAGCAAGCTGCTCGGCGTCACGCTCACGTCCGCCGAGTGGGTCCTCTGGATTCTCGTCGTCCTCTCGGTGCTCTCCATCGCCATCATGCTGGAGCGCGCGGTGTACTTCGCCCGCCACCGGCTGCCGGACTCGGAGGCGCTCGCGGTGCGGCTGGCGAAGGGTGACTTCGATGCGGGGCGCAAGGCCATCGAGGGCAAGACGGGCATGGAGGCCGCCGTCATCCGCGAGGCGCTCGCCGCCAGCGCGCAGGGCGCCGACACCGTGGAGCAGGTCATCGCCTCCACCGTCGCGCGCGAGCGTCCCCAGTACGAGCGCTTCCTGTCCTTCCTGGGCACGCTGGGCAACAACGCGCCGTTCATCGGTCTGTTCGGCACCGTGCTCGGCATCATCAAGGCGTTCAACGATCTGGGCGCCAGCAACGTGAAGGGCGCGGCCATCCAGCAGACCGTCATGGCCGGCATCTCCGAGGCGCTCGTCGCCACGGCGGTGGGCCTGGCCGTCGCGATTCCCGCCGTCGTCGCGTTCAACATCTTCAACCGTCAGCTCAAGACGGTGACCAGCCGCACCAACGCCCTGGGCCACGCGCTCGTCGGCAGCATGCGCGCCTCGGGGCGCACGCCGGACACGGCCGCCCGCGCCGCGGAGGTCCGCTAGGTCATGGCGGGCGGCGCGCAGGACAACGAAGAGGAAATCACGGGCATCAACGTCACGCCGCTGGTGGACGTGGTGCTGGTGCTGCTCATCATCTTCATGGTGACGGCGAACTTCATCGTCCGCGAGACGGTGGAGGTGGACCTGCCTCGCGCGGCCAACGGCGGCGAGACGGTGCAGGGCCTGGTCAATGTCGTGCTCGACAAGGAGGGCAAGCTCTACTTCGACGGCGCGCAGGTGACGGAGCCGGAGCTGACCACCAAGGTCGCGGAGGCCGTGGCCAAGGACAAGGACACGCGCGCCATCATCAGCGCCGACCAGACCATCGCCTACGGCCAGGTGATGCGCCTCATCGACACGGTGAAGGGCCAGGGCATCGCCAAGTTCGCCCTCAACATCGAGAAGGACGTGGCCCCCGCGGCCGCGCCCGCCACTCCCTGACGGCACGACCCAGCACATGAGCCAGGCGGTCCTCCAAGACAACTCCTTCCCCCGCCGCGAGCGCTCGCTCGTGTTCGTGGGCGCCTTCCTGCTCGTGTCGCTGGTGCTGCACGGCGTGGGCTTCTGGTACCTGAGCCACATGGCGGACCGGCCCCGGCCGGTGGTGCAGCGCCCCGTGGAGCTGGTCATGGTGGAGGTACAGAAGCCCCCTCCGCCGCCGCCTCCCGAGGAGAAGAAGGAGG
>NZ_SRLW01000555.1:0-2746 GCF_006518215.1 Myxococcus sp. AB025B | reverse complement strand
GCCCCGGGAAGCGGTCGCCCCGGTGCCTGGCGTCGAGCGTCCAGGACACCGGAAGGCGCTTGAAGCCTACTGCTGCTCGGGCGCCGGCTGCTCCGTCTGGACTGGAGCGTCGGGCGCGGTCTGCTGCTGCAACTGGGTGGCGTCGCCGGGCAGCGGCTGCACCACGGGCGGCGCGGCGCTCTCGTCCTTCAGGTCCGAGTCGAGGCTGCGCGCCTCGAACGCACCCACCGAGCGCAACAGCTTCAGCGCCGCGACGGACGCCTGGAGCCGCTCGGCCACCAGGCCGATCTCCGCCTGCGTCAGCGCCGTGTTCGCGTCCGCGACCTCCAGGTACGTGGCGACGCCCGCCTTGAAGGAGACGTCCGTCAGCCGCTGGCCCTCACGCGCCAGCTCCACCGTCTGCTCCGCCTTGAGGCGGTTGGCCAGCGCGCTCTCCAGGTCCAGCTGCGCCGTCTTCACTTCCTGACGCGCCGTCAGCTCCGCCTTGCGCTGCGTGGCCAGCGACTCGGCGATGCGGGCGGAAGCCTCGGAGAGGTTCGCCTCGCGAAGCCCGCCGTCCCACAGCGTCCAGTTGGCGCCGAAGGTGATGAGCCAGATGTCCGAGCGGCCCTGGAAGCCCGCCGCGTTCGCCACGCGGAACTGACCGGTGACGCCCAGCGTGGGCAGGTAGCTGAACCACACGCCGCGCTTGTTGATGCGCGCCAGCTCCGTCGTCTCACGGGCCGCGGCCACGTCCGCGCGCTGCTCCAGCGACTTCTGCACCAGCACCTCCGCCTCCGTCTTCACCGGCACCTGCGGCTCGGGAGGAGGCGCCACCTCGAAGTCCGGGCTGTCCAACGCCAGCAGCGTCGCCAGCACCAGCTTCGCGGACGCCAGCGCGTTCCTCGCGCGGATGAGGTCCTGCTCGGCGCGCGACAGGTCCTGCTCGGCGCGCAGGAGCGCCACGCGCGTCACCGTGCCGGCGTCGAAGCGGATCTTCGTGTCCTTGGCGCGGGCGCCGTTGAGCTCCACCAGCCGCTCCTGCACCGTCACCGCCTGGGCCTGCGCCGCGGCGCCGTAGTACGCCTGCGCCACGCCGAAGAGGATTTCGCGCCGGGCCTGCTCCACGTTGAGCTCCGCGACGCGCTCGCTCTTGTACGCGGCCTGGATGCCCGCCCACAGCTGCGGGGCGATGATGGCCTGACGCAATTCCGCCTGGAACTGACGCTGCACCAGCGGCTGGATGACCACCGGCTCGGGTCCCAGCGGGCCGGGGGGGATGATGGCCGCGTTGGAGTTGCGGATGATGGCCGCGCCCACGGTGACGGTGGGCAGGTAGCCCGCCCACGCCTTGCGCGACGCCGTGTCCGCCTGCCGCAGCCGGGCCTGGGCCGCCTTCAGGTCCAGGTTCTCCTTGCGCGCCTGGGTGAGCGCGTCCTCCAGTGTCAGCACGGGGGGCGGTGCCGCGGCCAGGGTGGCCGCCAGGGTCAACGCCAGAAGTGAGCTCATAACCGCCTCTGCCTCCTCGTGGAGCCCCGCGCCGGCGCGGTGTGCCCCATTTGCGTCCTCGAAGGACTTGCTACGGGTTGTGTCTGGGTTGCGCGCACCCAGGCGTCTTGCCCGGGCGCGTCATGCCCTGTGGGAATTCAGCGCGAAGTGCCGAACCGGCTCTTATGAAGTTCGTCCGCCGCCGCATCGCTTCTTCCGCCGTCCTGTTCCGGGTCCGGCCCCACATAGGCCATGTCGTTCTATTTTGGAAGCTCCGGAATGTAGTAACCCTCAATAGTTGATGAAGTCAATTGTTTAGGTGGGCGGGGTGAATTACCATGAGGGGTATGAGCGGAAGCAGCGAGAGTCTGGAGCGACGCGGCAGGTCACCGGACGCCGGGCAGCAGGTCCCTGAGGAGGCGGGGCTGCCCAGGCAGGCGTGGACGCTGCTGTTCGAGCTGATGCACGCGCACATGCGCAACTTCCCCGCGCTGGCGGCGGAGTTCGAGCTGTCCCCGGTGCAGGCGCACGTGGTGCGTCAGCTCGGCGAGGGGCCGCTGGCGATGAGCACGCTGGCCAACTACCTGTCCTGTGACGCGTCCAACGTGACGGGCCTGGTGGACCGCATGGAGGCGCGCGGCCTCGTCGAGCGGCGCAGCAGCGAGCAGGACCGGCGCGTGAAGATGCTGGTGCTGACGGAGGCGGGCGTGGCCCTGCGCGAGCGGCTGCTCGAGCGGCTGGCGGAGCCGCCCGAGCCCATCGCCGCGCTGTCGGACGAGGACCTGCGCGCGCTGCGCGACATCATGCGCCGGGCGCTGCGCTCGCAGTGACGGAGCGCCCGCGCCGCTTCAGTCCAGCAGGAACGTGTACGAGTACTTCATCTCCGTCGACACCGCCTCGCCGCCCTTGATGGCGGGCTTGAAGCGGAAGCGCTTGATGGCGTCGCGGGCCGCCTCGTTGAGGCCGTAGCCCGGGCCGGAGAGCACCTTGGCGGAGACGACGCGGCCCTCGTTGTCGATGGTGATGGACAGCGTCACCGTGCCCTCGATGCCCGCGCGGCGCGCCTCCTCCGGGTAGGGGACCTTCACCTCGGAGGCCACGGTGGGCTCGGAGTCCACCTGGTAGATGGGCGTGTACCTGGGCGCCGAGTACCCCTTCACGTCCTTGGGGTCCTTGGCGGTGCTGTCCACCTTGCCGTAGGACGTGTTGCCCACGGGCGCGGCGAACGAGCCCGCGCTGGTGGTGGAGGACATCGTCATGCCCACCACGAGCGGCGGCG
>NZ_SRLW01000554.1:0-2748 GCF_006518215.1 Myxococcus sp. AB025B | reverse complement strand
CACAGCCGGTCGAACGCACCCTCATCCGCAGAGGGCAAGTACCCGAATGGACCTCTTCCCACGCGACCTCCTCCTTGAACGCGGTCGCGGCAGTATGATCCTTCTCCCCCTTAACTGATCGGCATTGCCCCTAGCCCGAGGTCGAAGGCGCCCCTAACCAGACGAAGCGCCCTTCTTGCGCCTGGTCATTGAATGGACAAACCAAGAATTGCCGTCGAGCGCCGTAAACCACTCACACAGTCGTCTGTCAATGACTCCTCACGGGGCGCCCTCTGGCACATCCTCTTTTCACCCCAAATGCAAACATCCACCTCGACAGAGGGGCGTCACGCCAGACCCAGCCTCATGATTGCGATTACCGCGTCGGCGCAAATCCTCACAGGCGCATCGATTCCGCGATGACCACAGGGTCGAGGTCCATGCCCGCTTCCTCATCCTCGGGTGCGGCCGCCCCCAGCCACTACCCCGTCCCCTGTCAGAGGCTGTAAGCACGCCCCATGAGAAACCACGCCAGCCTCCTGCTCCTGCCGCTCCTCTCGCTGTTCGCCTGCGCTCCGACGGAGGGCCCGCCGGACGGTGAACCCCAGACGGGTGAGGCGCCCCAGTCCGCCGTGACGCCGCTGCGCGCGAAGGCGCTCGGGCGCATGCGCAACGCGGCGAAGTACTTCCACGACAATGTCGCGCGGCACGGCGGCTACGCGTGGCACCACAACGCCAGCAACCTGAGCGAGCGCTGGGGGGACATCCAGCTCGACGAAGAGCAGATCATGATTCAGTCCCCCGGCACGTCCGACGTCGCCATCGCCTTCGTCGAGGCCGCCCTCGCGGACCCCGCCACCCCCGCGCTCAAGACCTACGCGCTGGACACGGCGATGGCGCTGCGTCACGGACAGGTGAAGTCAGGAGGCTGGCGCCTCTACGCCGACTTCAAGCCGACGCCGACGCTGCGGGCCTGCTACCTCAACACCACGGCGAGCTGTGGCTGCGGCGGCTGCTCCACCACCGTCTACGACGACCAGGTCACCCAGAACGCCCTCATCGCGATGATGCGCGTGGACCAGCTCCTGGCGTTCGCCAACGCGGACATCTCCAGCGCCTCGGCGTACGCCCGCGCGCGGATGGAGACCTCGCAGTACCCCACCCACGGCGGCTTTCCCCAGGGGTTCTCCGCCCCCGTCGCCGCCCGGCCCGCGCTGGTGGCGAGCTACCCTCCGTCCATCGGGACCTCGTGCGGCCTGGCCCAGTGCCACGCGAATGCGTACACCACCGAGTACTGGGATGACCCGACGCTGAACGACAACCTCGCGACCGCCTTCGTCGAGATGCTGTACTGGGCCCAGGAGGTCTACCCGGCCCGGGCCGCGACGTATCAGTCCATGCGCGCCGCCTTCGGCGACTTCCTGCGCCGGGCCCAGATGCCCCCGCCCCAGCCCGCCTGGGCACAGCAGTACGACGGCCAGATGCAGCCCCGCTGGGCGCGCAGCTGGGAGGCCCCCGCCATCGCCGGCCAGGAGAGCCAGGACGTCATGTGGGCCCTGCTTCGCCTCTACCAGCTCGACCCCAGCGTCCCCGCGAACCGCGATGCCGTCGCCACCGCCCTCGCCTACCTGGAGACGGTCGACTTCGCCAACGACACGCTCATCCACCGCTACATCGAGCTCGATGACACGGCCCCGTCCAACATCGGCTTCTACACCGTGAAGGCCGGTGGCTATCCGGTCCGCTTCTCCTCGGCGGCGCCCACCTACCAGAACTACGCCTGGGAGGTCCCATCGCAGCTCGCCGCCCTCCGTGCCGAGTACACCCGGCTGGCGACCGACACCACCGTGATGAAGCGCTCGTGCCAGCAGCTGCGCTACGACACGGCGCAGGCCGTCGACGCCGCCGTCAACAACGAGAAGTGGCTCACGACCTACAGCCCGGGTGGACCTCGCAGCGGCGCCACGCCCGGCGACTACCTCGACACGAGCACCTTCGTCCGGAACCTGCGCACCCTCGCCGAGTTCGTCACGCGCACCACGACCGACTGCACGGCATGGAATTACTGATGCATCCCTGATACCACTCGGCGGGCCCGGATTCCGGGCCCTGCCCGGAATCTTTCCAGCCCTGGAATCTTCATGGGACGTCGTCGTTCGGAGGCAGGCACCAGGCCGACGAATGGACCCGCATCGTCGGCGAACCGCGGGACCGGGGCGCTCGGGTCCCCGAGGACGGCCGCTACGTCTTCCCCGTCAAGCTCATCCCTCGCTGACGCGCACCACGAGCTTGCCGACGTTCTTCCCCTGGAGCATCCCGATGAACGCCCCCGGTGCGTTCTCCAACCCGTCCACGGTGTCCTCGAGCAGCTTCACGCGGCCCTCGGCCACCCACGCGTCCATGTCCCGGCGGAAGGCGTCGTAGCGCGCGCCGTAGTGGTCCAGGATGATGAAGCCCTGCGCGCGGACGCGCTTGGTCTGGAAGACGGACATCACCTTCGGCAGCAGGTTCGGACCGGGCGGCGGCGCGTCCTCGTTGTAGCTGGCGATGGTCCCGCACAACGGCACGCGCGCGTGGTGGTTGAGCAGCGGCACCACCGCCTCGAACACCTCACCGCCCACGTTCTCGAAGTAGACGTCGATGCCCCGCGGGCAGGCAGCGGCCAGACGCTCGGCCAGCTTCGGCTCGCGCCGGTCCAGGCACACGTCGAAGCCCAGCACCTCCACCGCGTAGCGGCACTTGTCCGCCCCGCCCGCGATGCCCACCACC
>NZ_SRLW01000553.1:0-2764 GCF_006518215.1 Myxococcus sp. AB025B | reverse complement strand
GGCGTGACGGAGGAGGAGGTCGCCACCTGCATCCGGCGGGCAGCCGAGGGGGCTCAGGACGCGCACCGCGAGCTGTACCAGCGCTTCCATGGGGCCGTGCGCCGCGTGGCGCTGGGCTACTCGGCGCTGGGGCCCGCGGAGGTGGAGGACGTGGTCCAGGAGACCTTCGTCCGGGCCTTCCGCGAGCTGCCCCGGCTCCAGCACCCCCGCGCCTTCGGGAGCTGGTTGGTGACGATTGCCCGCCACCACGCGCAGTCGCTCAGCCGGGGCGCGCAGCTGCGAGGTCGCGCGGCGGAGGACCTGGCGCTGGAGCTGGAGTCGACCACGCCCGCGATTCCTCCGGCGCTGGAGCTGGAGCGGCGCGTGGCGGTGGTGCGCGAGTTGATTGAAGCGCTGCCCGAGGGCCCCGAGAAGGAGACGGTGCGCCTGTTCTATCTGGAGGGCGAGCTGAGCGCGCGGGAGATCGCCGAGCGCCTGGGGCTGGGCAAGAGCGCGGTGACGATGCGCCTGGAGCGCTTCCGCGCGCGGGTGAAGCGCCAGTTGCTGTCGCGGCTGCTGGCCGCGGGAGTGGGATGAGCCATGGGTGACGCGAGCAGGCACCTGGATGCGCACAGCTGGCGGGCGCTGCGGGACAAGTCCCCCGACGCGGTGGCGTACTTCGCCGACCACCTGTCGCGGCCCTGCGACGAGTGCGAGGCGTTCCTCGAGAAGAACGACGACGCGTTCGGCCTGGAGGCGATGACGGACGAGGCGCTCGGGGGCCTGGCTCCTGTTCGCGAGGACGCGGTGGGCTGGGCCCGCTTGCGCAAGCGGCTCGGTCCGTCTCGGCGCCTGTGGCTCTCCGGCGCGGTGGCGGTGGCTGTCGCCGCCATGGTCACCTTCGCGGTCCATCCCGCGCTGCTGACGGGCGGGCAGCCGGGCACCTCGGTGCGACTGAAGGGCGGCGCCGCGCTGTCGCTGGAGCTGACGGCGCTCGCCCGGATGCCGGATGGGAACCTGCGCCCGCTGACGGAGGGGACACCGCTTCCTCCCGAGGCCGTGGTGCTGGTGCGCTATCGCGCGAGCGAGCTGGCGGACGCGCTGCTCGCGCTGGAGTTGCCCGATGGCTCCGTGCAGATGCTGGGCGCCTACGCGCTGGAGGCGGGGACGCATGACCTGCGCGAAGACGGTGAGCTGGCGGGCGTGTCCCTGGAGGGCGAGCAGGGCCCGAGGACCCTCGTGCTGGCCGCGTGGCCCCAGGGGAAGGGCTCCCAGGAGGCTCGGGACGCGGCGCTCGCGCGAGGACGGGTGCCGGAAGAGGCGACGCGGGCCCGGCTCGGGTTGCGGGTGACTCCGGAGGGCGCTCGCTGAGCGTGGGCTCTTGATTCGCTTCCGGCTCCAGTTCGTCTTCTGTCTCGTGCTCGTGGCGCTCTCGGCCTGCGGTGGCGCGCGGGACAAGGGGAAGGCGGTGAAGGTGCGCCTGGACCCGGCGCGCCTCGCCTCGGCGCACGAGGGCGAGCGCCACGCGCTGCTCATCGGCATCGACCAGTACGACGACGACTCCTGGAACGACCTGCGCTATCCGGGCAAGGACGCGGAGGACCTGGGGCGCGTGCTGGCGGACCCGAGGCGTGGAGGTTTCGCCTCGGTGACGGTGCTCAACCGCCCGGACCAGACGACGCGCGCGGGAGTGCTGGAGGCGCTGCGGACGCTCCAGGCGCGCGCGTGGAATCCGAGGGACGTGGTGGTCGTCTACGTCTCCGGCCACGGCACGCTCGCGCGCGACACACGGGGCGAGCTCCAGCGCTACCTGGTGATGCGCGACACGCGCTTCCGGGACGTGCAGGGCACGGGGCTGGAGATGGCGGTGCTGGAGCAGGCGCTGGAGCGGCTGGGCTCGCTGCGCCGGGTGCTGGTGCTGGCCACGTGTCACAGCGGCACGGGCAAGTCGCTGCTGCCGGAGTCGGTGCGCTCGGAGCTGGAGCGCACCAAGGCCGCGTTCCTCCCTCGCCCGTTGGAGGAGGACAGCCGCGCGTCGCTCGTCCTCTCCGCCAGTGATTGGGGCGAGGCGGCGCGCGAGGACGACGCGCTCGGCAATGACATCTACACCCACTTCTTCGTCCAGGCGCTCGACGGGCGCGCGGACCGCAACCGCGACGGCGCGGTGAGCGCCACCGAGGCGCACGACTGGGCGCGCCGCCACACGTGGACGTATACGCAGGGGCGACAGCGCCCGAGCGTGCGGATGACGGAAGTGGGCGCGGACCCGGTGTTGCTCTCCGGCTCCCTGTCCCAGCCCGGCCAGCCGGAGGTGTTCTCCTACAGTCCTCGCCTGGAGGGCTTCACGCTCAAGGTGGATGGCGTGGACGCGGGGGAGCTGCCCGGTGGTGTGGCGCTCCCGGAGGGAAACCGCCGACTGGGGCTGCACAAGGGCGGCGCGGTGTTGTGGGAGGACACGGTGGTGCTGCGTCCCGGTGAGCGTCGGGCGCTGGACTCGATGCTGCGCGAGCAGGCGGAGGGGCCTCGGCGCACCGTCTCGCTCGACATGGGCGTGCTGGGCTTCCTGGATGCCCGCAGCCGGCGCGAGGTCCTCCCGCGCACGTTGATGGCGGGCGCGGGCCTGCGGTGGCATGGGCTGCTGCTCGAGGAGCGGTTGGATGTGGGCGTGGACCTGGCCGTGGGGCAGGGGCGCCAGGCGCTCCAGTTGGAGCTGGGTGGGACGGTGCCGGTGCGACACCGGGCGGTGATGTTGGGGCTGACGGTGGGGCCGTCGTGGGAGTGGGGG
>NZ_SRLW01000552.1:0-2773 GCF_006518215.1 Myxococcus sp. AB025B | reverse complement strand
CAGCCCCGTCCGGGTCAGCTCGCGTAGCACGGTGCGCTCCATCGTCACCACGCTCGCGGTCCGCGGACCGCGAGCGTGGTGACGATGGAGCGCACCGTGCTACGCGAGCTGACCCGGACGGGGCTGGTGCTGATGGGCGCGCGTCACGGGCTGGAGGCGCCGGTGGTCGAGATGCGATGCCGCGAGCGGTTGCTGGAGGATGCGTTGCGGAGCAGCCCGCTGCTGCGCGGGTTGTCACCGGAGCTGTGGGCGCAATTGGGCAGCGCGCTGGTGCCCTGTTCCATCGGCGCGGGGGAGACGCTGCTCACGCGTGGCGTCCCTGGCGAGGCGCTCTACATCCTGCTGCGCGGCAGGTGCGCTGTCTTCCACACGCACCCGGATGGTCGTGTCACCCCGTATCCGGACATGGGGGAGGGCGCCATCTTCGGCGAGGTGTCGTTGCTGCGAGGACGGCTCGCGACGGCGACGGTGAAGACGCTGACGCCGTGCACGTTGCTGCGCCTGGACCGTGACGTGTTCCGCAAGTTCTTCTGGGGACAGGCGGAGATTCGTCGCGCGCTGGTGAGCCTGGGGCTGGAGCGCATGCACCGGACGATGGACGTCATCGTCAACCCGTCGGAGTGACGCGAGCCTCCGTTCAGCGCTGAGCCTGGTTGATCGCTCGAGTCATGTGCGGGCGCGTCACACGCATCGCGTCGGACGTGCCCGCACGGGTCGCGTGTCCAGGTGTGGGGCAATTTTCCGAGTGCCCTGACGCGAACGCTTCAGCCCGGGTCCCGCGCACACCACGCTCGGAAGTGTGAACCGCACGTCCTTGTGGGGAGGCTGCGTGCAATTACACCGGTTTTGTATGTAAGACATGTTTTACCTGGACTCCCCTCCCAGGCCCCTCTCTCATGACCCAGCCACGCTCCCAGGACCTCCGCGTTGAGCGCAGCGTCACCCGTGCGATGGAGCCCCGCACCGAGACCGAACGCGCGGTGGCGCTCATCTGGAGTGAGGTATTGAACATCCAGCAAGTGGGCGCGCTCGATGGCTTCTTCGAGCTGGGGGGCCACTCGTTGCTGGCGACGCAGGTGTTGTCACGCATCCGGACGGTGATGCGCGTGGAGGTGTCGCTCCAGGAGATGTTCGACCTGGGGACGGTGGAGGCGCTGGCGGGGCGCATCGACGCGTTGGTGGCGCTGCGGCCCGGAGAGGTGCTGGAGCCGGTGCGCGCGTCGCGGGAGCGGCCGTCGTCGCTGGTGCCGTGCGAGCGGCAGGCGGAGTTGTCCTTCGCGCAGCAGCGGCTGTGGTTCCTGGACCAGTACGCGCCGGGCAGCCCGCTCTACAACCTGCCGGCGGCCATCCGGTTGGAGGGCACGCTCGATGTGGCCGCGTTGGAGCGGGCCTTCACGGAGCTGGTGTGTCGGCACCAGTCGCTGCGCACGGTATTCCCGGCGCGGGATGGGCGGCCGTTGCAGGTGGTGGCGCACGCGGGCAACGCGCCGATGGCGCTGGAGGTGGAAGACCTGCGTTACCTGCCCGCGGCGGAGCGCGAGGCGCTGGGGCTGCGCGCGGTGCGCGAGGAGGCGCGCAAGCCGTTCGACCTGGCGCGAGGGCCGCTGCTGCGCGCGCGCTTGTTGCGGCTCCAGGAGGGCGAGCACCTGGTGGTGGTGACGATGCATCACATCGTCTCGGACGCGTGGTCCATCGCGGTGCTCATCCGGGAGATGGTGGCGCTCTACGAGTCCTTCAGCGCGGGCCGTGCGTCCCCGTTGCCCGAGCTCCCCATCCAGTACGTGGACCACGCGGTGCGGCAGCGCGACCGGCTGCGTGGCGAGGCGCTGGAGCGTCAGGTCGAGTGGTGGCGCAAGCAACTGGACGGAGCGCCTCCTTCGCTGGAGCTGCCGACGGACCACCCTCGCGGCGAGGACACGTCGAATCCGGGCGCGGTCATCAAGGTGACGCTGCCGGTGGGGCTGGTGCGGATGCTGCGCGGCTTCTGCCGACAGGAGGGCGCGACGCTGTTCATGGGCCTGCTCGCGGGGCTGCAGGCGCTGCTGGCGCGCTACTCGGGGCAGGACGACATCTGCGTGGGGGCTCCCGTGGCGGGGAGGACCTCCGCGGACACGGAAGGGTTGATCGGCTTCTTCGTGAACACGCTGGTGCTGCGCACGAAGCTGGAGGGGGAGCCGACGTTCCGAGAGCTCCTGAAGCGGGTTCGGGAGACGACGCTGGGCGCGTACTCGCACCAGGATGTGCCCTTCGAGAAGCTGGTCGAGGTGCTCCAGCCGGAGCGACAGCCGAAGCGGACGCCCTTCTTCGAGGTGGCGCTGGTGCTGGTCAACACGCCCATGGCGGCGCTCGAGAGCCCGGGGCTGCGCTTCCGTCCGCTCGATGTCGACAGTGGCACGTCGAAGTTCGACTTCACGCTGACGTTGAGTGAGTCGCCCTCGGGGCTCACGGGCACGCTGGAGTACCGCACGGACCTGTACGAGCCCGCGTCGGCCGAGCGCCTCGTCGCGCACCTGGAGCGGTTGTTGGAGCGCGCGGTGCTCGCGCCCGATGTCCGCCTGTCCGAGCTGTCGCTGCTCACGGAGTCGGACCGGCGGCTCGCGCTGGAGCGCTGGAACCCCGCGCCTTCGGAGACTCGCGTCGAGGTCTGCGCGCACGAGCTGGTGGAGGCGCAGGCGAGGCGGACGCCGGAGGCGGTGGCGGTGGTGTGGGGAGGGGAGTCGCTGACGTACGCGGAGCTGGAGCGGCGTGCGAATCAACTGGCGTGGCACCTGGG
>NZ_SRLW01000551.1:0-2779 GCF_006518215.1 Myxococcus sp. AB025B | reverse complement strand
CTCGGCGCACTCGGAGAAGACCCGAGCCAGTACAGTGTGACCGCCATCCGAGCCTACGTCATCAAGCAACTCAGCGACGTCGGTCGCGGCGAGACGCGTACTGCCGTGACGGCGATCCGCGCGTTCCTCCGGTTCCTCGTCGCCGAGGGCCGCGTGCACTCTGGCATCCCTCATTGCGTTCCGACGGTGCCGCAGTGGCGGCTCTCGTCGCTGCCGCGCTACCTCGAGGTGCCCGACGTCGAGCGCGTCGTGAAGAGCTGTGACCTGGCGACGGGCCATGGTCTGCGCGACCACGCCATCCTGCGCCTGCTCGCGCGGCTGGGCCTTCGCGCTGGCGACATCGTCAGGATGACGGTGACCGACATCGATTGGCGAGGCGGCACCCTTCGCGTACACGGTAAGGGGCGGCGCGAGGTTCGACTGCCGCTCCCCCAAGACGTGGGCGACGCCGTGCTCGCGTACCTCGAGCGCGGACGGCCGAGGTCCAGCAGTGAGCGCCTGTTCCTCACGGTCAATGCGCCGACGCGTCCCTTCGCCACCTCGGCCACGATTTCCGACATCGTGCGCGTCGCGCTCAAGCGTGCGGGGATTCAGAATCCGCCAAGCCGGGGAGCTCACCTCCTTCGGCACTCTGCCGCGACGGCGATGCTCCGCGCCGGAGGCTCGCTTGACACCATCGCGACTGTCTTGCGCCATCGCTCGCCCGACACGACCGCGTACTACGCGAAGGTCGACGTAGAGATGCTCCGGGAGGTGGCCCAGCCGTGGCCCGGAGGTGCCGTATGCTGAGCACCATCGTCGAGCGCCACATCGCGCTGCACCACGCGACGGGCTACCTCTTTCGCAAGCAGAGCATCCTTCTGCGCGACTACGCCCGCTTCGCCGAGGCCAAGGGCGAAGACGTCGTGCGCGCGACCACTGCGCTCGAGTGGGCTGGCAGAGGGCCATCGGCGGGCACGCGCCACGGCCGACTCGAGGTTATCCGTCGCTTCGCGCGGCTGATGCACGCCGAGGAGCCACGCCACGAGGTCCCTCCGGCTGGCGTCTTCGGTAAGCAGGCGCCGCGACGCACGCCGTACATCTACACGCCCCAGGAGATTCGCACGCTGCTCAAGGCCGCGAGCGCACTTGGCCCCCGAGGTGCCCTGCGTCCGAAGATGTACGCCACGATGCTCGGCCTCATTGCTGCCACCGGGCTGCGCATCTCGGAGGCCATCGGATTGCGGCTCAACGACGTCACGACGGCGGGGCTCGTCATTCGGCAGACGAAGTTCCGCAAGAGCCGACTCGTTCCCTTGCACCCGACGACTCGTCGCGCCCTCGCCTCGTACCTCGCGGTCCGCACCAGGTTTGCGGGCACCGACGATGCCGTGTTTCTCTCCGAGCGCGGAGCCGGGTTGCGGTACTCGACCGTCATCTCGACCTTCCTCGCGCTGGTTCGCAGCCTGGGCATCCACCCTGGGGCTGGCCAGCGAGGGCCGCGCATCCACGACCTGCGCCACACCTTCGCGGTTCGCTCGCTCGAGCAGTGCGCGAGCAACGGCGAGGCCGTCGCCCGTCACATGCTGGCGCTCAGCACGTATCTCGGGCACGCGCATCTCTTCGACACCTACTGGTACCTGCAGGCGACACCACGACTGTTGGCCGACGTCGCGGCGCGGAGCGAGTCCCTGGCGCGGCGAGGCGCCCGATGACACTACTCGCCCCACACCTCACCGCGTTCCTCCGCGAGCGCCTGCCTCATGAGCGTCATGCAAGCCCGCACACGTGCGATGCGTACGCGTACGCCTTCCAGTTGCTGCTTACCTTCGCATCGAAGCGGCTTCGGACCCAGCCGTCCTCGCTGACGCTCGAGCAGCTCGACGTCCCGCTCGTGCTGGCCTTCCTCGACGAGCTCGAGACATCGCGGGGCAACACCGCACGCACGCGCAACGCGCGCCTCGCCGCCATCAAGTCCTTCGCCCGCTTCATCGAGTTCCGCGTGCCGTCGTGCGTTCAGCAATCCCATGGATTGCTCGCCATCCCGTCGAAGAAGACCGACGAGAAGCTGGTCGGCTTCCTTACCCGCGACGAGATGCAGGCGGTGCTCGATGCGCCCGACCCACGTGCACGCGATGGTGTGCGTGACCGCGCGATGCTGCACCTCGCTTTCGCCGCCGGACTTCGCGTCTCCGAGTTGGTCGGGCTGAAACTCGACGACGTCACCCTTCAACCGCAGGCCGCCATCCATGTGCGAGGCAAGGGGCGTCGAGAGCGGGTGTTGCCGCTATGGAAGACGACGACGAAGGCGCTCCGCGCGTGGCTCGTGCTGCGCGGGAGCGCCACGTGCCCCGAGCTATTCCTGAATGCCCGGGGCGGTCCACTCACGCGAGACGGCTTCGAGCACATCCTGGCCAAGCACGTGAAGACCGCCACGGCGACGACGCCGTCGCTCAAGAAGAAGCGGGTGTCCCCGCACGTCCTTCGCCACAGTTGCGCGATGCACACGCTCGAGGCGACGCGCGACATCCGCAAGGTCGCCCTCTGGCTCGGGCACGCCACCGCCCAGACGACGGAGATTTACGTGCGCGCCGATCCGACCGCGAAGCTTGAGGCGATCGACGCGGTGCTTCCGCCCGCACTTCGACGAGGTCGGTTCCGAGCCCCAGACAAGCTGCTCGCCTCGCTGCGGCCCTCGCGGAAAGGGGCATGATTATGCGGAGCCGCCGCGCCGGTCTCCTCCTCGGACTGGCGCGCGGCATGCCCCTCAACTCCGCATAACGCCGGACTCGGCATAATT
>NZ_SRLW01000550.1:0-2848 GCF_006518215.1 Myxococcus sp. AB025B | reverse complement strand
GCCTCCATCCCCGCCCCCAGCGCCGCCTCCTCGGAGACTCCGGTCCTCGCGGCGTAGTCGCGAACGTCCTGGGTGATTTTCATGGAGCAGAACTGGGGTCCGCACATGGAGCAGAAGTGGGCGACCTTGGCGCCCTCCGCGGGCAGCGTCTCGTCGTGGAAGGCGCGGGCGCGCTCGGGGTCCAGCGCGAGGTTGAACTGGTCCTCCCAGCGGAACTCGAAGCGGGCCTTGGACATGGCGTTGTCGCGCGCCTGGGCGCCCGGGTGCCCCTTGGCCAGGTCGGCGGCGTGGGCGGCGATCTTGTACGTGATGACGCCCTCCTTCACGTCGTCGCGGTCCGGAAGGCCCAGGTGCTCCTTGGGCGTCACGTAGCAGAGCATCGCGCAGCCGAACCAACCAATCATCGCCGCGCCGATGCCGCTGGTGAAGTGGTCGTACCCGGGCGCGATGTCCGTCGTCAGCGGCCCCAGCGTGTAGAACGGCGCCTCGCCGCACACCGCGAGCTGCTTGGTCATGTTCTCCTGGATGAGGTGCATGGGCACGTGGCCCGGGCCTTCGATCATCGTCTGCACGTCGTGCTTCCAGGCAATCTTCGTGAGCTCGCCCAGGGTCTCCAGCTCGCCGAACTGCGCCGCGTCGTTCGCGTCGGCGATGGAGCCCGGCCGCAGCCCGTCACCCAGGCTGAAGCTGACGTCGTACGCCTTCATGATCTCGCAGATCTCCTCGAAGTGCGTGTAGAGGAAGTTCTCCTGATGGTGCGCGAGGCACCACTTGGCGAGGATGGAGCCGCCTCGGCTGACGATGCCCGTGAGGCGCTTCGCGGTGAGGGGCACGTAGCGCAGCAGCACGCCGGCGTGGATGGTGAAGTAGTCCACGCCCTGCTCGGCCTGCTCGATGAGCGTGTCGCGGTAGATGTCCCAGGTGAGGTCCTCTGCCTTGCCGCCCACCTTCTCCAGCGCCTGGTAGATGGGCACCGTGCCGATGGGCACCGGCGCGTTGCGGAGGATCCACTCGCGCGTCTCGTGGATGTTGCGCCCGGTGGACAGGTCCATCACGGTGTCCGCGCCCCAGCGGATGGACCAGACCATCTTCTCCACCTCCTCCTCGATGGAGGAGGTGACGGCGGAGTTGCCGATGTTCGCGTTGATCTTCACCAGGAAGTTGCGGCCGATGATCATCGGCTCCAGCTCCGGGTGGTTGATGTTCGCGGGGATGATGGCGCGGCCCCGGGCCACCTCGTCGCGGACGAACTCCGGGGTGATGACGCGCGGGATGGCCGCGCCCCACGAGTGTCCGGGGTGCTGCGCGGCAAGCGACGCCTCCACGCGCAGGTTCTCCCGCAGCGCCACGTACTCCATCTCCGGGGTGATGACGCCGCGCCGGGCGTAGTGCAGCTGGGTGACGTTGCTACCCGCTCGCGCCACGCGCGGCTTGCGACGGTGGCCGAAGCGCAGCCCCGCGAGCCGAGGGTCCGCTTCGCGCTGGAGGCCGTATTGGGAGGTGATTCCCTCCAGCTCGCGCGTGTCGCCTCGCGCGTGGATCCACGCCTCGCGCGTCGCCGCCAGGCCCCGGCGCAGGTCGATGTCCGCCTCCGGGTCCGTGTACGGGCCGCTGGAGTCATAGACGTGCACCGGGGGGTTGGGCGTCTGCCGCGCGTCCGGCCCGTGGCCATGCCGCGTGGGGGTCTGCGAGATCTCGCGCAGGGGGACGCGCACGTCCGGGTGCAGCGCCCCGCTCACGTACACCTTGCGGGAGGCAGGGAGGGGGCCTCGACTGATGCCCTCCAACAGCTTCCCATCGACCTTCAGGCTCTTGGATGCTCCGCTCATCTCTCTCTCCTCGAGGACGGGCGGGAAGGCAGACGAAGCCTCCGGAAGGAAGCTTCGGGCCGCTTCCCTCCGCCGGTATGACCCGGTTCAGGTTCCAAGGGTTGGCCGCGCCGCACGGCCGTCTCAGCCCCTTCCAAGGGGCACCCCTAGCGACTGGGTGAGCATCTAGCGCACATGGGGACGGGGTTCAACCCGGCCTGGGGGCGGGGCCTGGCGCCGACCGGCGAACAGCCAGGCGCAAGGAATGCGGGGTGACCCCTCGACGCGCAAACCTTGCGCGCGCCACAGACCGCAATCACCGTTGCCCGAGGGAACCGGGGCTGGCCCCCGTCCTGCAATGCCTCCTGGAGGCATCCACACTCACCCGGAGAGCGCCACACATGCAGATCGTCGGAGAGCTGATGACACGCGAGGTGGTCACGCTCAAGGAAACACAGAACCTGGGCAAGGCGGAAGAGCTGCTGCGGCTGCACCGAATTCGTCACCTGCCCGTGGTGCGCCAGGGGAAGCTCGTGGGGCTCATCACCCACCGCGACCTGCTGCGGGCGGCGGCCACGAGCGCGAATGATCCGGCCGCGCAGCCGCTGTGGGCCGCGGACATCATGACGCGCGAGGTGACGACGGTCGCGCCAGAGGCCTCCCTGCGCGACGCGGTGGTGATGATGCTGCGCAACAAGTTCGGCTGCCTGCCGGTGGTGAGCAGCGACGGCACGCTGCTGGGCCTCATCACCGAGGCGGACCTGGTGCGCTACGCGCAGCACCTCATCGAGGACAAGGACCGCCGCGAGCTGGCGCGCGAGTTCAACGCCTGAGTTCCTCGACGTGGGGCCGCGGTCCCACGTCGGCCGCTCCCTCGCGGGGCGCCTGCCGGGTCGGACGAAGCTCCCTCGCATCGATGGAGCCTCGGCCACGAACGCGCCCCCGACGCGGGCCCTCGCTCCACCGCGCAACCGACTCCCACCATGAACGCTCCCCTCGCCTCGATACGTGAAGCCGAGGCCCTCACCTCCCCACCACCC
>NZ_SRLW01000054.1:0-41069 GCF_006518215.1 Myxococcus sp. AB025B | reverse complement strand
GGGGAGGACGTGGCCGAGGAGGTGGAGGTGGAGGTGAAGTACGAGGGCTACATCGCCCAGGCCGCGCGGGCGGCGGCGCGCGAGTCGGAGGCCACGGACCGGTGGCGGATTCCGGAGGGCTTCCGCTTCGGCGAGGTGCGGGGGCTGAGCAAGGAGGCGGCGGAGAAGCTGGCCTCGCACCGGCCCTCGACGGTAGGGCAGGCCCGGAGGATTCCCGGGCTGACGCCCACCGCGGTGTCCCTGCTGCTGGTGGCGCTCAAGCGCGTCTCGGGGCCCTCGGGCGGCGGGGACGGACACCCCCTGGAGTGATCAGGACTGGGGGTGTGGATAACGTGTGGGAAACTTTGGGGATGAAAATCCCCTGAATGATTCCGGGGGGTTGCGACTCCGCCGGCTGTGGAGGGGCTGTGGATAACACGCGGTTCGACGATCTGCTGGCATCCGGTTGCCAGGCGCTGGGCGTGTCGGTGGGGCAGGACGTGGGGCCCCGGTTGCAGCAGCTGATGGCGGAGCTGCTCAAGTGGAACGCCAAGGTGAACCTGACGGCGATTACCGCGCCGGAGGAGGTGCTGGAGAAGCACTTCCTGGACTCGCTGGCGGTGCTGCCGGAGGTGACGGGCGCGGCGTCGCTGTTGGATTTGGGCGCGGGTGCGGGCTTCCCGGGACTGCCGTTGAAGATTGCGCTGCCGTCGCTCGGCGTGACGCTGGTGGACACGGTGGGTAAGAAGGTCGCGTTCATCAAGGCGGCGGCGGCGAGCCTGAGGTTGCAGGGCGTGCGCGGGCTGCATGCGCGCGCGGAGGGACAGCCGGAGACGGAGGGCATCCCCCGCGCGGAGCTGTTGATTGCCCGCGCGTTCATGGACCTGCCGGATTGGTTGGGATTGGCGCCCGCGTACGTGGCGGAGGGCGGGCGCGTGGTGGCGATGCTCGGCAAGGCGCAGACGGACGCGGAGCTGGCGGCGCGCGCGGAGGAGCGCGAGCTGCGCGTGGTGTCCTCCCGCGCGTACCGGCTGCCGTTCTCCGGCGCCGAGCGCCAGGTCGCGGTGTTCGCGCGGCGGTAGGGGAGGGGAGGCGAATGCGTTCGCCAACGCTCCCTCCCAGGTGAGCCGATTCCCTCGTCCAGAGGGAGAGGCTCACGACGAACGCCACGTTGGCCGGGTAACTCGCGAGCCACGGTGGTGTCGTCGGCACTGTCTTCGCGGCGGCGGCGATGGGTTTTCCCATCCACCCGCGGAGCTGGGAGTCGCTTCGGTGACGCGGGGTTCTCACCCTGCGCCCCGGAAGATGCGGGCCGTGCTCCTCGACTTGTGACGCCCTGGGAGATGGCTATCTCCCGGCGGACCGGAAGGAGGACGTGCTGGAGGTCTTCGAGCGCGCCATCCGACGGGTTCTCGAGGACGCCGTGAGCGACACCGGTTCCGGGCCTCGTTCCTCGTGGAACCCACCCGGAAGTGGAAGGCGCTGAACCCTTGAGCATGGTGGGGGAGGGGAGGGGTTGTGAGGCCCTTCTCCTGAGTCGTGTGCGTGAGTGGGCGCATCGGACAACGGTCATCGGGTTGCGATGGATTGGGGTGGACCGAGGGCTCATTCGAGCAACTGTTGTGAGGTTTCAGCGGTCGTCGCCGGAGTGAGGAGCCCCTACTGAAGACCGTGGATGTCGACGTTAGGTTCGAGGTGGAGGTGTCCTGGATGAAGCCGCTTCCGACGGACCGCCCCGTGGTGTGGGGCGATGACGAGCCCTCGAATCGTTTCATTGTCGCCGCCGCGGAAGTCCCGCTCGCGGACTTCGAGCGACGCTGGGGGCCCGCGCATCAGCGGGATGCGGATGGCGACGGATGGGGACCCACTCGTTATTGGGGTTGGCGCGCGGACTGTGGCTTCAAGTTCGTCGTCGCATACCTGGAAGTGAAGAACTTCTTCCAAGTCATCGCGCGAGAGGACGAACTGGACCATGCGCTCGCGCACCTCGACTGGTGGCGGGGTGAGGTGGTGTGGCGATTGGATGCCGACGAGCCTCGCGCAAAGGACGGTTGGGCGGTGTACCGGCAGGACGATACGGGCAATCGCCATGATGTCTGTGTGATGGGCCAGCGAAGTCATGCCGAGTGCCTGGCGCGCAGGTTGGAAGCGCGGGCGCACAAGCAGTGGTACGCGGTGGAGGCGCGTGGAACACCGCCGGTTCCTCCGCCGCGTCCGCGTGAGGGTTGGGCCGTGGTCCGACAGGATGAGCACGGCAATCGCGCGGAGGTGGCCGTGTTCTCGAGTGAGACGCGCGCCCGGGAGCTCGCCGCCGCATACGACGCGGAGCCTCGACACAAGCAGGCCTACTTCGTGGAGCACGTGCCCCCAGAGTCCTGAGCCGTGGGGAGGACCTTCAGGGTCGGATGCTCGCTCGCTGTTCTTCGCGAGCTGCGCTGATGATGGAGTGGATTCCTGCCAGCGCATTGCCGTTCGGGAACCTGGAGGCACCGGACAGCGCCAAGCTGCGTGCACCTCGTCGAGCGCGTGGTGCGCGCAGCAGCGCTGTCACGCGGATGGATGCCGTCCTCGACGAGAGGATGGAGCTGGCATGGACATGGGGAAGATGCGGGTGGCGCGTCCGACGAAGAGTCTCGCGCCCGTGGTGAGGTTCTATCGGGAGGGGCTCGGCTTCGAGCTGCGAGGTGGCTTCGAGGACCACGCGGGCTTCGACGGAGTGATGCTCGGTTGTCCGGGCCTGCCCTACCACTTGGAGTTCACGGTGGAGAGAGGCCATGAAGCTCCGCGTGCGCCGTCGAAGGAACACCTGCTGGTCTTCTACGTGCCGCAGCGGGACGAGTGGAAGGCGAGGGTGAAGCGCATGGTCCAAGCGGGCTTCGAACCGGTGCGCTCGCACAATCCCTATTGGGACGTGAATGGGATGACCTTCGAGGACCCGGATGGCTACTGTTAATGCGCACGCTATTTGATGGTTCCACGGCGTTCCACGGACCGGCTCGTTGATGGGCACCTTCAGCAAGCGTGCGGAACCACTGGAGTCCATCACGAGCGTGCGCGACCGGGTGTCACCGCCGATGATGGGCGCGTCTCCAGGCGATTCCCCTTGGGGAATCGACGGTTGCAGCCTGAGCCGGAGCACGAGGCGGCTCAAGGCTGCCCGGAGGGCACCGCCGCCAGGCGGCCGTAGGGCCTTGAACCGACTCGGGATTCCGGCCTCCATCAGCCAGTCGGCTCACTCGCCCATCAACAAGCGCGCTCGGTAACAGCTACCGCGTGGTGCTCTATCAAGGTGAGTGGACGCGGTAGTGCCGTGCATGCGTCGGCTCGGTGAAGCGTCACTGCTCGCGTGGGACGGGCTCCGGTACGAGTGCTCGCGAACGCGCGAGGTGTTCGTGTTCTTCGCGCGCCTCTGGTGAGCGAGGCTTGGACGCGCATCATCTCCGTGGTGATGAGGGCACGGGCCGTGGCGGAGCAGCCAAGGTGCCGAGCGCTCTCCGAAGTGAATCGGCGCACGTACGAGGAGCCCATGGGTCGCTGCAGCGACGCGCGCGCCAGCCAGTGCTCCATGGTGCCAGACAGAGCCTTGCTCCAACGCCAACACGTGAAGCGTGCGTGCATCCGCTCCGTTGGATTCGGCGGGGTGCGGTGTGCCTGGCGCAGCGTCGAACGGCATGCGTCGAGGGCATGCGAGCGTTGCCTGACTTCGCGTTGCCGAGAGGTTGACGTGGTCACACGATCACCGTCGATGCGGTGGTCTTGGATGAAGCCTCGAAGAGGGCGGTGGAGACTTCGTCAGCCAGCGCGGGCAGGGTGGCCGTGATGAGGTCCGCCTACCCGCACGCGTCGAGACATTGATGGGAGCACCACCGCGCGAGTTCTCCCATGAGGTCCTCGGGCGCGAGTGTGAGCGATGGCCACTGACTCATGCATGAGGCGATGCTCTCGCCGGACTGGAGAAATCAGCCGCGGGGTGATGGAGCTCTACGACTCCGTGGAGACGGTCCAGGGCCCGCTCGCACCACTGCATCGGGAGCAGTTGAATCCAGCGAGTTGTGCGGCCAGGTGCAACGCGTGTGAGCGAGCTTCGACCGTGTCGGATGCGTCAGCCCTTCGAGTGGCTGGGTCCATGCCTTCAACCAACCGATGATGGGCTCGGTCTGTTGCGCAGGGACCAGGCTTCCCGTGAATCGGATGTCCGCGGGCTCCGCGAGCTGTCGACGCGGAGCGATGGGTAACGCAGTCCCTTTCATCCTTGCCCGTGACGGGCGCCGCATGAACCGCTGTCGTGACGACACGACGAACTGATGCAGGTGAGTGCGCGGCCGATGACCGAGCTGGGTTCCACGTGGAACGCGGGTGAAGGCGGAGTCAGGTCCCACGCAGGAACAGTGAGCGGCTTCTCGATGGAAGCCCCTGTTCATGAAGTGGAGGTGGCGCGGAGTGGGGGAGGGGAGTTTTGGCGCTGCTGAGTGCACGCTGAAGCACTGCACCGGACGAGGTTGTCGACGTCAGCGGAGCAGCCGATGGCGTTGCGTGTGGCTCTCGGTTGGGCACCGAGCAGACAAGCCCCGCTTCCGTCGACGCACGCCTCTTCAAGGATGCGAGCCAGCAAGGAGTTGGGGGTGGTTCCTGGAGAAGGCACCCGAGCAGCGCCATGCCGCGGCGGAGGGTCGACGAGCCGTCGTGCGAGCTGAGCCCCGTTCCAGCCGGGAGCACTCCGGGCCCGAAGGGCGGCCCCCTTGCTTGCTCTCAGCGGTTTCGAAGTGCCGGCCGATGACAGGTCACCAGCCGCGGAGAGCGGACGCGGACCGAGACGCCCCCGAGCGGAGCCACCCATGCTTTCGCGTAGCGGTCCGGAATGTGTCGGCCGAAGGCTGGACGCCGCCCATGGGGAGCGCGGATGCGGACCGAGCCGCTGACCTGGCGTGGAGACCGCCGGGTCCCCATGCGTCGGGTCCGGGATGTCGGTCGGTGGATGCCAGCCTCGCTGCATGTGGAGCGAGGCCTCGGTCCATGAAGGGGAAGCGCGCCGTCAGTGCCTTCGGGTGACGATTCGAGATGTGGGCCGTTGCCAACTCACGTTCGACTGGGTCCGAGACTGCGGCACGGGTGGCAGCGACGTGCGGCTGGTGGTGGTCCCCACTCTCGCGATGCGCTTCAGTCGGATGAGGGAGTGCGAGTCGATGGTCGTCTTCGCGGAGGGCGCAGACACCGCAACGAAGACTCAGGCCACCACGGGGTGGATGCGAAGCAGGTCGGGCAGTCCGCCGATGACCACGAGGCGTTCCAAGTGGAACGCGATGTGGCCATGCAGGTGGGCCATTCGGTTGATGGAGGTCGAAGCCTTCGCGATGACCATCGACGGGATGAGGGACGGGCGACGGACTTCTTCATGGAAGGCGCCGGGCAGCAGGAGTCAGTCCTCACGCTGTCACCACGCTGGAAGTGACGAGGGCCGATTGGCAGCCGATGACCGCGTGGTGTTCCACGTGGAACGCGCACCTCCATGTGGCGTGTGCCAGCGGTCTCGCTGACCCCGAAGCCGCGAAGGTGAAGAGGTCCGCGCCGAAGCCATGCCGTGGTCCAGGTGGAAACCGCACATCCTCATGAAGCATGTGCAGACGCTCCGCGAGCCTCACTGCCACGAAGGTGGGGGCGTCCGCAGCGGTGCCATGTCCTGTTCCACGTGGAACGCGCATCCGCAGGCGGCGTATGCCGTCGCCTCGCGGGTCTCCCCGTAACGAAGGTGGAAGCGTCCGCAGCGGTGCCATGGCCTGTTCCACGTGGAACCGTGCATCCCCATGTGGCGTGTGCCGTCGCCTCGCGGGTCTCCCCGTTACCAAGGCGGAGGCGTCCGCAGCGGGACCGTGGCCTGTTCCACGTGGAACCGTGCATCCCCATGTGGCGTGTGCCGTCGCCTCGCGGGTCTCCCCGCCACGAAGGTGGAGGCTCCGCCGCGGTGCCATGGCCTGTTCCACGTGGAACCGCGCCGCTCCAGGTGGCGTATGCCGTCGCCTCGCGGGTCTCGCTGTTACGAAGGTGGAGGCGTCCGCAGCGGGACCGTGGCCTGTTCCACGTGGAACCCTGCATCCGCATGAAGCGGTGCTGTCGCCATGCTGGTAGCGCCGCCATGAAGGTGAATCGGTCCGCACCGAGCTCGTGCCGTGTTCCACGTGGAACCACGCACCCTCGTGCAGCGCGTGCCGGTACTGCCTCACCTGGTCCTGTCGCCACAACGCGAAGCGGTCCGAACCAAGGTCGTGCCGTGTTCCATGTGGAACGAGGATGAGCACCGCGAAGACGTCAGCCGAGGGTCTGACCGTTCCACGTGGAACGTGGACGCGGGCCATGAAGGCACGGGCCTGCCGAGCTCTCACCACGAACCAGGAAGAAGAGCAGGGGTGTCCTGTCCGCATCGCGGTTGAGCAAGGCGCAGCAACGTGAAGAACAGCGGACGGTGCACGTGGATGGAGAGCTGTGAAGGCGAGGCCTGTTCCACGTGGAACGTGGATGCACCGGTGAAGGTGGCATCACGTTCGAGGTCGCATCGTCATGAAGCACGAAGACGGATGCGGCGACCTCGCGTGTTCCACGTGGAACGTGGATGGGCTCCACGGGGGCCGCCCGCATCGATGTGGGGAGGCGCGGGATGCAGGTGGGGGGCCTGTTCGTGTTCCACGTGGAACAAGGACGGACTCCAGCCAGCGGGTGCGCGTACGCCCATCATGTGGAGCATCACGAGAAGCAGGTGGAGACCTGTTCGTGTTCCACGTGGAACGTGGAGGGCCATCACGGATGCACGCAGGCACCCCTTCGAAGTGGTGCAGCCTGGACAGCAGGCGGAGACCTGTTCGTGTTCCACGTGGAACGTGGATGCGCATCACGGATGCACGCAGGCACCCCTTCGAAGTGGCGCAGCCCGGGCTGCAGGCGGAGGCCTGTTCGTGTTCCACGTGGAACGTGGAGGGCCATCACGGATGCACGCAGGCACCCCTTCGAAGTAGCGCAGCCTGGGCAGCAGGTGGACGCATGTTCGTGTTCCACGTGGAGCTTGGGTGGCGCCTCAAGGGTGCACGCAGGCACCCCTTCGAAGTGGCGCGGCCTGGACAGCAGGTGGAGGCCGGTTCGTGTTCCACGTGGAACGTGGATGCGCATCACGATCGGGTGCTCGCACTGGTGTCACCAGGTCCGGAGCCGTGAAGGTTCGAGCCGTGTTCCACGTGGAACGTGGGCCGGACGTCATCTGGTTGAGCACCGCGAGGCGCTGCATCCATGAAGGCTGCGGTGGCCGCTCCGCCGTTCCACGTGGAACGGCGATGAGCGTCACGCGGCGGTGCTCGCGCAGGTCGTCATCTGGATTCGAGCGTTGAAAGGCAAGCCGTGTTCCGCGTGGAACGTGGCTCGGACGTCATCGGGTGGAGGACCACAAGGCGGCCTGGAGGAAGGCTTCGATGGTGGCTCCACCGTTCCACGTGGAACGTGGATGAGCGTCGCGCGGCAGTGGTCGCGCAGGTGGTCACCTGGGTTCGAACGTGGAGAGGCGTGGCGTGTTCCACGTGGAACGCGGGAGGGAGGCCGTCCGGTCGAACCCGGCACGCCACCACATCGATGAAGGCTCCGATGGTGGCTGCACCGTTCCACCTGGAACGTGGATGAGCGTCACGCGGCAGTGGTCGCGCAGGTCCTCACCTGGGTTCGAGTGTGAAGGGCATGCCGTGTTCCACGTGGAACGTGGATGAACATCACGCGGTTGTGCTGGCGCACGTCGCCAGCTGGGTTCGAGCGTGGGCGGCTGTGCCGTGTTCCATGTGGAACGGGGAACGAACACCCCCAGGTCGTGTGCGGCTCGAACGCAGCCATGAGGTTGGCGAGGAGGCGCTGATGGCGACTCCTCCGTTCCACGGGAACACGCATGGGCGTCGCGAAGCCACCGCATGCGTGGCGTGGCAGCCGTGTGGACTGGTTCGAGAAGTGGCGGAAGGTCGAACCCGCGTTCCACGTGGAACGCCGCGGGGTGAGTCCGCGCACGGCCCCGGCCATGGGCACGCCAGGAGCTGGCGATGTCAGGACGCGTTCCACGTGGAACCTGGATGCGCACCGCGAGGTGAGTGGATGACGACGTCGCAGCGGTGAGGCGCGACACGACACGCCAACGGGTGGCGGCACGGTTCCACGTGGAACGTGGAGGTTGGACCTGGAGCCACGCGGTGACCGAACGGCATCGGCGCGAAGTGACGATGGAGGGCCATCCCGGTCCCGGGCGGAGCGTGGCGCGGGCCCAGGCGTTTCGAGGCGCATCGCCGCGAAGCAGTGAGAAGCCAGTGGAGGCCCGTTCTTGTTCCATGTGGAACGCGGATGCCTTCGAAGCAGGTTCCGTGGTGCCGGCCGCGCATCGGTTGCTGAATGCGGCCAGGAGCAAGGTCGACGCTGCCCGGGCTTTGGTCCACGTGGACACATGGACGTGTGGATGTCCACGCGTGGCGCCGCATCAGGTCCTGAGCGGGACGTGAGGCCAACGAAGGCCGCGGTGTCTGCTCCTCGTGGAACGTGAACGAAGGCAGGGAGGCTCTGCCGCGCGCGCGTCGGCTGCGAAGCGGCAAGAGACGTCGACGGATGTCAGTCCACGGTCCAGGTGCAACGCGGGCCGCGGCATGAAGGTCCGGACCTGGGTGCCGGTGCATCGGTTCACATGCAGGGCCTGGGTCTGATGTCGGCGGGTGCCTGTTCCATCTGGAACGTGGACGAGGTCGTTGCAGGCCGTGGTTCGGATGCGACATCGGCGCGGAGTCCGAGCAAGGTCGGTGGAAGGTCAGTCCCTGCCTCCGTGGATGGAGCGCATGACAGCCCAGCCAGCGGCGAGGCGGCGGCGATGCGCGGCAGCGAAGGCGAGTGGGTCGCTGTCTCGCATGAACGTGGAGGAGGTGATGCAGGTCCGTGGCTCGGCTGCGGCATCGGCGCGAACCCGGGGGAGGGCGATGGGCGGTCGTTCCGCTCGAACGAGGTCGATGGAGGCGGGCTCCTGTCCCGTGTGGCCCCGGACCCGGAAGAAGGAAAGGAAGGTCCAGCCACGTGTGACCTTGCATCCGTGCGGCGCAACGAGAAGTCGATGGAGGTCGGTCCCTGCTCCACATCGAACGCGGATGCGCGGCATGAAGAAGGTCCAGCCCTCCATGACTCGGCATCGGCGCGACGCGGAAGCGAGGTCGATGGCGGTCGGTCCGTGGTCCATGTGGAGGGCCACTGGAAAGCGATGCGTTGCACGGCCTGGGAGCGAAGCGGCGTGAGCTCACGTCGACGCGCCGAACCGAGCTTCGCGGGGACGGGCCTCACCGAGGTCTGCGCGACCTGTCACGACATCGGTCTGAAACGCGGGTGGACGTCGCGAAGGCGGGTCCTCGTGGCGCCGCGTCGGTGAGACGCAGCTCGAGAAGCCGGCCGCGGGCTTCGTCGAACCTCACATGAACTCCCCTCAAGAGCCACGCTGCGCTGTTCACGTGATGAGGCCAGGCCCTCGTTCAGGAGGTGCTCGAGGTGCGCGCCGACAGGTCATCGTGTTCCGCGTGGAACGCCCGCCCGGTTCGCGTGACGGAAACACCCACCCACGCTCCACGCGGAACCTCGTGTCCGGACTCCTCCCGTCCCCGCGTCCACGCGCGGCCACCCGCTCCGGATGGAAGGAAGACCCCATGCCGCCCCACGACGACGCGACGCTGTCCGACATCTCCAAGCGATGGAAGTCCGCGCTGCTCATCGAGAGCTGGCGGTCACTCCCCGCCGCGTCGCGCGAAGAAGTCCTCGCCGACATGGAGGACTCAGCTCGCACGCTCCGCGACCACGACCCCAAGCTGTCCGAGTCCTACGTCGCCGCGATGGACGCACTCGATGTCGTCGGCCTCGATGGAACCCTGCTCCTCTGGACCCAGGCCACGGACGACGTGCGGCACCTGCTCGACGAAATCACGCGCCTGCGCGCCGAGCTCCAACGCGAACGCACCCGCCTCAAGTAACCCATGCGCCTCCTTATAAGGAGGGCATCCGAGCGAGCCCGTTGCGGCACCGTGGACCCAGGATGCCAGGGCACCGCTCGCCGGGTTCTCCAGCATGAAGACGGCTCTTCCAAGTCTTCGGAATCAGGCCGTTTGGAAGGCTGGCAGGCCCTCGGAGGAAGCGTTCGCGCAACGTGCGCCGCGAATTTGATCCGACACCGAGGCGCATGTTAGCAGCGGGATCAGCGTGCAACCGTGCACCGCATCACGCACGGCGCCTGGCTCTCGCCGGGCATGAGAGAGGATGGGGCTCGTGGGTCGAATCATCTGCATCTCCAATCAGAAGGGCGGCGTGGGCAAGACGACCACCGCCATCAACCTGGCCGCGAGCCTGGCCTCCGCCGAGCGCCGCACGCTCCTGGTGGACATGGACCCGCAGGGCAACGCCGGCAGCGGCCTGGGCCTCAAGCAGGACAAGCTCCACGGCACCATCTACGACGCGCTCCTCAACGGTCGCCCCATGAAGGAGCTGTTCCACCCCACTGAGCTGCGCTACCTCCAGGTCGTCCCCGCCACGCCCGACCTCACCGGCGCCGAGGTGGAGCTCGTCGGCCAGGAGAACCGCGAGTTCCGCCTGCGCGACGCCCTGCGCCCGCTCGCCGCCGAGTTCGACTACATCATCATCGACTGCCCGCCCTCGCTCGGGCTGCTCACCCTCAACGCGCTGTCCGCCGCGGACTCCGTCCTCATCCCGCTGCAGTGCGAGTACTACGCGCTCGAGGGCCTCTCCCAGCTGACGCACACCATCGACCTGGTGAAGCAGGGCCTCAACCCGGACCTGAAGATGGAGGGCATCCTGCTCACCATGTTCGACGCGCGCGCCAACATCGCCCACCAGGTGGTGGAAGAGGTGCGCGGCTACTTCAAGGACCAGGTCTTCCAGGTCGTCGTCCCGCGCAACGTGCGCCTGTCCGAGTGCCCGTCCTTCGGCAAGCCCATCATCCTCTATGACATCAAGTCGAAGGGCTGCGAGAGCTACCTGGCGCTCGGCCGCGAGTTGATGAAGCGCGACACCCCCAAGTCCCCCCGTCAGGCGCCTCGTCGTCGGGTGGCCTGAAACCTTGCCGCGCGTCGTGCGCCACCGTCACGCCCGGTCCGCTCGCGCCGCCCATGCCCGCCGTGAGTCGACTCACGGCGCCGGAGTCATGTCTTGGTGAAAGCAGACACGCAGAAACGCGCTCTCGGTCGCGGTCTCTCCGCGCTCATCCCCCAGGCCGCTCCCGGTGGCGGCAAGGCCGCCGAGCAGGCCGCGCTCAAGGCGGGCGTCCTCAAGCTCCCGATCGAGTCCATCCACCGGGACAAGGACCAGCCCCGCCATCACTTCGACGAGGAGAAGCTCAAGGAGCTCACCGAGTCCATCCGCGTGCAGGGCGTCATCCAGCCCATCCTCGTGCGCAAGGACCAGGACGGCTACCGCATCATCGCGGGTGAGCGCCGCTGGCGCGCGTCCCAGGCCGCGGGCCTCAAGGAGGTCCCCGCCATCGTCAAGGAGGTGACGGAGGTCCAGGCCTTCGAGCTGGCCCTGGTCGAGAACCTCCAGCGCGCGGACCTCAACCCGATTGAAGAGGCGGAGGGCTACAAGCGCCTCACCGACGAGTTCAAGCTGACGCAGGAGCAGATCAGCCAGCGCGTGGGCAAGGAGCGCTCCACGGTGGCCAACGCCCTGCGCCTGTTGGCCCTGCCCGCGGACGTCAAGGGCATGGTGGCCGACGGCTCGCTGAGCATGGGACACGCGCGCGCGCTGTTGGGCGTGCCCCGGCTGCCGGAGCTGCAGAACCTGGCCAGGCAGGTGGCCGAGAAGAAGCTGTCCGTGCGTGACACGGAGCGGCTGGTCCAGCAGAGTCGCTCCAACGGCAAGAAGGATGCGGGCAAGACGCCGCCGAAGCAGAGCCCGCAGGTGAAGTCCCTGGTGGAGGAGCTCCAACGTCGATTGGGGACGAAGGTCCGGTTGACCGAACGAAGCCCGGGAAAGGGCACCATCGAGGTGGACTTCTTCTCCTACGATGACCTGGACCGGCTGTTGAAGCTGCTCAGGAAGGAGTAGCGCGTGGCGCTCCTTGGCGGGAAGAAAGACGAAGCACCCAGCAGGCCCTTGTTCAAGCGGGAGGAGGAATCCGTGTCGCAGCGCTCTGGTGAGGTCCATACGCTTCTGGGCAAGGGAAGCGAGTTCGAGGGGAAGCTCACCTTCGAGGGGCAGGTCCGTATCGACGGGAAGTTCCAGGGGCAGATCATCACCAAGGACGTGCTCGTCATCGGGGATGGCGCCAAGGTCCAGGCCGAAATCCAGGCCGGCACCGTCATCATCAACGGGCAGGTCGAAGGCAACGTGAAGGCGACGCAGATCATCGAGCTCAAGACGCCCGGCCGCGTGAAGGGCAACCTGGAGACGCCGTCCCTGTCGATGGACCGGGGCGTCATCTTCGAGGGCTCGCTGAAGATGGAGAACCTGGGCGGCAACACCCGTCCTCCTCCTCCTGGCGGCGAGAAGAAGTAGCCGGTGCGGCGCGCCAGGCACATCGCGTCCGGCGTGGTGCTGGCGCTGCTGTCCGGGTGCAAGGGCTGCGACGGGGGGAAGGACTCCCCCGACGCGTCCCCCCCGGAGCAGACCTCACGCTCGGGCGTGAAGGTGCCGCTGCCGGAGGGCTGGTCCGCGCAGGTCGCTCCCGATGACAGCTTCCAGGCGGGCCCTCCCGGCCGCCCGGTGCTCCGGGTGGACCTGCGACGCGGCAAGGGTGAGGAGATGCCCTCCGTGGAGGACCTGGCCGACCGGGTGCGCGCGGAGTCGAAGAACTTCGAGGTGTCCCTCGACCAGGAAGAGGAGAAGGACACCTACGCGCTGCTGCGCGTGACGCTGGCGCCCAAGCAGGGTGACGGCGGCATCGGCGCCGCGGCGCCCGCGCTGTTCGGCGCGCGTCGCGTGGGCAACGACCTGTTCCTCTGCGCGACGCTGCCGGGGGCCACGCCGGAGGATGTGCGGCTGGCCACCGAGGCGTGCCGCGAAATCGAGGTCCAGGCGGCGCAGCCGCGCTGAGCCTCACGGCGCACCGGGGGCTCCCGGGCGCGCTGCCCACGCTCATCACCGCGAGCCTTCCTCCGACGCGCCGTCATGCCTCGGCGGGTGGGCGCATCGTGGCGCGCGGCTGTCTCCTCGCGGCGTGACCTCCGACGGAGCGTCCCCCTGCTCCTCGTGGAACAGCGGCCTCCGTGCCGGCTGTCCGACACAGGTGGCGACCCCTCTCGCCCCTTCGAGCAGGCGAGCGGCAGGGCCCCGCTCGGCTCGTATCCCCCACGAGCGCAACGCCGCCTGTCCTGGGGCGTCTGTGGCTGGGACTCGGCCCTCGCGGGTGCGCTGTTCCCCGAAGGTGGACGGCTTCGCGAGAATGGGCGCGTCGCTGCTCGCGGCCGATGTGGCACGGTGGCTCGTGGTGGAGGTGGTCATGGACTGGAGAGCGAATCTCATCGAGGACGACGCGGGCGTCTGGGACGTGCTCACGCGCTCCCGACGGGTGGCGGTGCTGGGCATCCGCCCGGAGAGTCACGCGCACAAGCCCGCGCACTCGGTGCCCGCGTATCTGCAGAAGCACGGCTACGACATCGTGCCCGTGCCCGTGCACGGCGAGACGGAGCCCATCCTCGGGCGGCCCGTGTACCGCGCGGTCGCGGACATCCCCGGACAGGTGGACCTGGTGCAGGTGTTCCGTCGCCCGGAGGACATCGACGCGCACGTGGCGGACCTGCTCGCCAAGAAGCCGCACGCGGTGTGGTTCCAGCTGGGCATCCGCAATGACGCCGCGGCCGAAAAGCTCGCGCGCGCGGGCATCCGCGTGGTGCAGGACCGGTGCATGAAGGTGGAGCTGGCGCGGCTGTCCCAGGAGCGGGAGCTGTCCGGAGCGAGTCCGGCGTGACGCCCGGGAGCAAGCAGGCGTGGCGCGGTCCTGAACATTCCGCGAGCGCCAAGCGTCCCACGCATTATGGAAGGATGGAGTGGGGACTTCCCCATTCCGTCGCGAGTCCTTAACCTTGTCGTTACCCCGGCCCGTGGTGGGTGAACACCCCGACCCATCCCAGGACCTCCACGCAGCGCCCAGCAAGGAGTCCCCGCATGTCGTTCACCGGAATGCTCCCCCTCCACCTTGCCACCGTGGACCTCAGCCCCGTGGGTGAGCGGCTGTTCGCCGCTGGCGGGCTGGCCGTCACCGTGCTGGCCGCGCTCTGGTACGCGTGGACGCGCCCCGTGGCGCAGCCCGTGCCCGTGCGCGTCTCCTCGCGTCGCAACCCGCGCCGTTAGTCGTCGCGCGGTGGTTGAAGCCCTCGGGCCCGAGGGCAGGGTGACACCCGACCCCAGGCCCGAGTCCGGACGTCTCAGCCGCGCTTGAGCGCGAGCGACAGGGCGAAGTCACCCGCCTCGTCCGTCCACCACGCGGCAAGCCCCAGCCCGGCCGCGTCCAGCTCCGCCTCCACGCGGTGCTGTTCGAACTTGCAGCTGACCTCCGTGCGCAGCACCTCGCCCGCGGCGAAGTCCACGCGGCGCTTGAGCGACTGCATCCACACGGACTGCTCGCGCCGCGACACCAGGCGCATCTCCACCCAGCGGTTGTGCTCGTCGAAGGGCGCGAAGTGCTCGAACCCGTTCGGGTCGAAGTCCGCGCCCAGCTCGCGGTTGAGCACGCGCAGCACGTTGCGGTTGAACTCCGCCGTCACGCCCGCGCTGTCGTTGTACGCGGCGTACAGCCGCTCGCGGTCCTTGATGAGGTCGGTGCCCAGCAAGAGGCCGTCACCCGGGCGCAGGCCCGAGGACAGCTCCGCGAGGAAGCGCGCGCGCTGCGCGGGCTTCAGGTTGCCGATGGTGCCTCCGAGGAAGGCCACCAGCCGCCGTCCGCCCTGGGGCAGCCGGTTGAGGTGGTGCTCGAAGTCGCCCACCACCGCGTGCACGCTGATACCCGGGTACTCGCGCGCCAGCGTCCCCGCCGCGCGGCGCAGGAAGGACTCGCTCACGTCGAAGGGCACGAAGCGCGACAGCTGCCCCGCCTCCTCCATCGCGTCCAGCAAGAGGCGCGTCTTCTCGCTGGTGCCGCTGCCCAGCTCGATGAGCGTCGTGGCGCCGCTCAGCCGCGCCACGTCCCCGGCGTGGGCGAGCAGGATTTCGCGCTCGCGCCGCGTGGGGTAGTACTCCGGCAGGCGGGTGATGTCGTCGAAGAGCTGGCTGCCGCGCTCGTCATAGAGCCACTTCGGCGACAGCTCCTTGGGCGTGTTGCACAGCCCCTCGAGCACCTCCTGCTTGAGCGCGCGCCGGGCGTCCCCCGGCCTCACGTAGACCTCCACCTTCACCCCGGGGAAGCCGTTCGGCTTCTCCTCGAGCGTCGTCGTCTCCACCGCCTCCACCATCGAGCTCATCGCCTCTCCTCACGCCTCTGACGCACAACGAAAGCCGGCGAAAATCTGCCGGCGGATGGGGTAGTCCCAGTTGCGGAATCCGTTGCGGACCGCCACCGGTGCGCTCGCCCACGCTCCTCCTCGCAGCACCTTGTAGTCCTCGCCGAAGAACACCTCCGAGTACTCGCGATACGGGAACGCGCCGAAGCCCGCGTAGGGCTGGAAGTCGCTCGCCGTCCATTCCCACACGTCGCCCAGCAGGCCCCAGACCCCCTCGGCGCTCACGCCCTGGGGGTGGCTGCCCACCGGCAACGGGCCCCACGTGTCTCCACCCAGGTTGGCGTGCGCGGCCGTGGGAGGTGCGTCACCCCACGGGTGCTCGCGTGTCACGTCGCAGGCGCCGTGCGCGGCGCGCTCCCACTCGGTCTCCGTGGGCAGGCGCTTGCCGGCCCAGCGTGCGTAGGCGTCCGCTTCGTACCAGCACACGTGCTGCACGGGCTCGTCCGCGGGCAGCGGCTCCACGTGAGCGAAGCGCCTGCGCAGCCACCGTCCTCCCCGCTGCGGCAGCCAGAACTGCGGATGGGCGAGCGCCTGTGCGCGCACGAAGTCCCAGCCCTTCGGGTGCCACCAGCGCGGCTCGGCGTAGCCACCGTCCTCGATGAAGGCCTGGTACTCGCCGTTGGTGACGGGGTGCGCGTCCAGCAAGAAGGGGCGCACCTCGCGGGTGTGCATGGGGCGCTCGTTGTCGAAGGCCCACGGGTGGGTGCTGCCCAGCCGCGCGACGCCGCCTGCGATGAGCACGGGGCGTCGCGAGACAGGCGCGGGCGCGGGGCGCGCGGGCACCGGCGGCAGGCGGTACTCCACCTCCGTCATCAACTGGAGCGTGGCCGCGAGCGTCTCCGCGTGCTGCTGCTCGTGCTGCGCCACCATGCCGAAGACGTAGCCCCCGGCGAGCAGCGGCGTGTCGCCGTCCTCGGGGACGTGCTCGGACAGGTGCTCGCGCACGGCCTCGCGCACGCGCGCGGCGTAGGCGAAGGCGGACTCGGGCGGGAGCAGCGGGAGCGTGGAGCGCGTGCTCCTGGGATGTCGGAAGGCGTCGTAGATGGTGTCGAAGGCCGGGTCCGTCAGGGCCGGGGCCCCGAGCGCGCGCAAGAGCCACTGCTCCTCGTAGTTGGCCACGTGCGCGACGTCCCAGATGAGCGGCGACATCAGCGGCGAGTGCTGGTTCATCAACACCCGCTCGGGAAGCCCGGCGAGCATGCGCAGCACCCGGGCGCGCGCGGCCTCCAACTGCGCCCACGCGCGCGCCTTCCACGCCGGCCTCGTTCCATCCCCTGTCGGTGCTGTCGTCGAGCGGCCCATCGTGCGGGACATGGCGGACTCAACCTAGGGAGTGCCTGGGCGAGGAGGTAAGTCCCAGGCCCCCCGGGCCCGAGTCCCCCGTGCTGGAATGTACGCTTCTGGAGCACGCGGGACGTCTGGCCTCCCCCGCGGGCCGTGCCGACTTCTGTCCACTATCCCCGCGTCGTACAGGACCCCCGGTCGCCGCGAGGGGGAGGGGGCCTCTATGCTGCGTGCCATGTCCAGTGCTGCGAAGCACCGCACCGTGCTCGTCGTGGAGGACGAGGACGACATCCGGGCCGCCATCGCGGAAATCCTCGAGGGCGAGGGCTACGACGTCACCGTGGCCTGCAACGGCCGCGAGGCGATGGAGGAGCTGACGGACGTGCGCTATGTCCCGAGCCTCATCCTGCTCGACCTGATGATGCCGGAGATGAACGGACACGAGTTCCTCGAGCGGCGCAAGGCCATCGCCAGGCTGCGCAACGTGCCGGTGATGGTGCTCACCGCGGTGACGACGGACATCCCCCCGGGGGCCAACGGCCTGTTGCGAAAGCCCTTCTCCGTGGAGGAGCTGCTGGACGCGGTGCGGAGCATGCTGCCCATCGCGGCGTGAACCCGGCTGTGCTCACGGCTCACGCTCCAGCGACAGGAGCGTCAGCGTGCGCGAGCGGTCCTCCCACGCGTAGCCCAGCACCAGCCCGTGGCGTGAGAGCCGGTGGCGTCCCGCCCCGCCGCCCTCCGGCAACGGCCCCCGGACGGACGCGTCCCCCAGCCGCTCCAGCGCGCCCTGGAGCTCGCCGAAGGCCTCCGCGCTCATACGGCCCACCTCTCGCCACGCTTGGGGCGAGTAGTGGATCCGATGAGGTCCTTGCGGACGATGGCGAAGCTGCGCGGGCATCGACCGGAGCCCCATGCCAATGCCGTGCCCACGCGATGTCGCCTGGGACTCGGAGCATGGGTGCGGGGGAGATGGTTTGAGCCTGAAGGAGTTACCGCTCAACACCCTGGGAGACGGAAGAAACGACAGGTGGCGAGCGGGCGTGGGCTCGCGAGTCCAGGTGGGGGCAGGGCGAGCGCCGGGGCCGCCCTGGAGCGCCGTCCGCGTGCCCGAGGGGGAGGCGACATCCCGAGCCGTCGCCGTGTGCTGGCTGCCCGTGGATGGCGAACGTGCTCAGGTTGACACAAGGGGCGGACAGCGGCCCCGGACAAGGAGAAGCCAATGGCGGCACGGAGGCGGTACACCCCCTGGTCTGCCACGAACGGGCTGCTGTTCGGAGTGGCCGCGGGCGTGGTGCTGGCGCTCGCGGAAGTGGTGATGGCCCTGGCCTCGGGTGACAGCCCGTGGCGGCCGGTGCGCATGTCCGCGAGCGTGGTGTTGGGGCCACGGGCCTTCGGCGAGGACTACCCGCTGGGGACGTTGGTGATGCTGGGCGTGGGGATGCACCTGGCGGTGTCCGCCATCGTCGGGGTGTTCTACTCGTTCCTGGACGCGATGCTGCCGCCGGATGGACGCGGGCGTTGGGAGTTCCAGGCCGCGGTGGGGATGCTGTTCGGCATCGGCGTGTGGCTGGTGGACTTCCAGTTCGTCGCGCGTGGCTACTACCCGTGGTTCCTCGACGTGCCGCAGTTCGCCCAAATCGTGTTGCACGCCGTCTTCCTGGGGCTGCCGCTGGCGATGCTCTTCACGGCGGCGGAGCGGCGTCGCGCGTTGATGGACATCGCGGAGAGCACACCGTCGTCGGCGCCGTGAGGCGGGGGCTCGCCAGAGCGCGTGGGAGGCGTGCCACAGAGGCGCGGGCGGGTGCGACGCGAGGCGTCGCGCGTGTTTGAAAAAACGCTGAAGGTATGGTGAAAGTACCCGACCTTCAGGGTTATCCAGGGGCCTTCGGGGTGCCTGGAGCACGGCCCCTCCTTTCGTGGACGACTGACACAGGCATGGACACAGAACTGGCGAGCATGCTGGGCGCGGCGGCGAGGGCCGCCCGGGTGCGGATGGGACTGACGCAGGCGGATGTGGCGGAGCGCATCGGCATGGCGTCGGAGGTGTACGGGCGCCTGGAGCGGGGCCACATGCTCCCCAGCGTGCAGAACCTGCGGCGACTGTGCGTGGTGCTCAACGTGCCGCCGCACCAGCTGCTGGGGTTGGGGGATGACCTGGCGGCGCCGCCTCCCGCGAAGGACAAGTCGGGCGCGAAGGCCCGCGAGGACGACACGCCGGAGATGCGGCGGCTGATGCGCAACCTGCGCAAGCTGTCCCCGGTGCAGCTCAAGCTGATGAACCTGGTCGCCTCGGCGATGCAGCAGAAGAAGAAGTGACGCCTCGCGGCCCCGGTGCACGGGGCCGTGGGTGACGGCGCCCTCCTCGCGAGCCTCGTGGGTTCGCTGGAGGAGGGGCCGAGGGGGGCTGCCGACCTGAATCGCCGAGGAGGTCGTCACGGGCGCCGGTCGCGGATCCGCTCGGGGCGGGGCGACTGGAGGGAGGCGCCGGGGTGCGCGGCGCTCTCCAGGGCGGACTCCAGGGTGCAGCGCAGGGCGGCGAAGGTGCCCCCGAACAGGAACAACAGGCCGAGCCACGTGCCCGCCACCCAGAGCTTCCGCGCGCGGCTCCAGTGGGCCGGGTCCACCCGGCGCAGCCACGCGAGCGCAAGGGCCTCTTCTGTCGGAGTGATGCGCCTGGGGAGCGCGCGGGTCCCTCGGGGTGGGGTGGAACGCGGGTGGGCGCGCCTCGCCTCGGAGGAGGGGCGCGGGTGCGAGTAGGCTCCCTCGGACGGCGTCCTCGTGCGACGACGCGCCGCCTCATGTGGATCCGCGGTGTGCCCGAAGGTCCCCTCGGAAGGGGTCCTCGGGCGCGGGCGTCCACCCGCGCGAGGCTCCGCGCCGCGCTCGTGTGAGTGGGCGCCCTCGGAAGGGGTTCTCGCGGGACGACGCGCCGCCCCGTGTGGCTCCTCGCCGCGCTCGTGCGAGTGGGCGTTCTCCGACGGGGGCCTCGAGTGGAGACGGGTCGCATCGTGCGGCTCCTCGCCGCGCTCGTGCGGGTGGGCGTTCTCCGCAGGGGGCCTTGCGTGGGGATGCACCGCCTCGTGTGAGTCCACGGAGTGCTCGTGAGGGAGTGCCTCCGCGGAAGAGGTCCTCGCCTGGAGATGCGCACCCTCGTGTGAGTCCACGGAGTGCTCGTGAGGGTGGGCCCCCGCGGAAGAGGCCCCCGCTTGGAGATGCGCACCCTCATGTGGATCCACGATGTACTCGTTAGGGTGGGGCCCCGCGGAAGAGGTCCTCGCCTGGAGATGCGCACCCTCGAGTGGATCCACGATGTGCTCGTGCGTCTGGGGGGCCTCGGATCCGAGGACCACACGGGAACCTCCCGACGAGGTCGCATGCCGCAGGTGCCGTCGAGCCAGTCGCACGGGCCACGGACTCTCGGAGGCGTCGTCCGGTGACACCTTCCTCCGTGTCGCCTCGGAGGCCGAGGGCGACGTCGTCCGTGGGAACAGCGGCCGGTCCCACTCGGGCGTCGCCGAGCGCAGCGCCGCCTCCAGCGCCGCGTGCAGCGAGCCGCCTTCCTGGAAGCGCTCCTCGGGCTTCTTGCGCAGCAGCCGCTGGGTGATGGCGTCCAGCTCCATCGGGACGCGCTCGTTCAGCGAGGACGCGGGCGCGGGCATGCGCGTCTCGATGTGCTCGGAGAGGACCTCGCGCGGCAGCGTGAGCGAGAACGCCGGCGCGCCCGTGAGCATCTCGTGCAGCGAGACGCCCAGCGCATAGAGGTCATCCGTGGCGCGGAAGGCATAGCGCGCGGCGCGCTGAGCGTGGTGCTCGCGGTGGAAGCGCAGGGCCTCCGGGCTCCGGTACTGGGGCGTGCCCGGAGGCAGCGGGCCTTCGGTGAGGGGCTGCGACTCCGCGTGGTTGGCGCTGCCGAAGTCCACCAGCACGGGCGACTCGTCCGAGGCGCGCACGAGGATGTTGGAGGGCTTGAGGTCCCGGTGGAAGACGTGGCGCGCGTGCAGCTCCCCCAGCGTCCACGCGAGCTGGGAGAACAGCCGGGCCACCCGCCGCGCGGAGGGGGCCTCGCGCTTCACCCACGTGGCCAGGGTGGCACCCTCCACGTAGTCGAGCACCACGTAGTGGTACCCCGTCCGTACATCCGGCCAGCGCCCGTGCGCCCAGACGCGCACGACATGTGGATGCACCGCGTGCAGCAGACACGCGAGCTCCCGGACGGCGCGCGCGTCCGTGCGGTCCAGGTCCTCGCTGCCCGGTCCTCGCAGCGCGAACTTGAGCGCGTGCAGGCGCCCGCCCTGCTCCACCTGGAACACCGCGCCGAAGGCGCCCTGGCCCAGCCGGGCCCGGACGCGCCACGGGCCCACCTTCATCCCGGGACGCAGCGCGAGGGGATGGCCCGTCGTCATGGCGTGCCTCGGGGGCTGTGGGCCATGCGGGTGACGGGGGATGCAACGGGCCACGGAGCAAAGGGGGCAATCATCGGCATGACCCGGGGGTAGGGTTGGAACACTGGGTGACGACCTCCTGGGTAACGAACCTAACAGGGAGGGACCACATTCAGTGATGGAACAGGTCGTGTCCTGTCACGCCGTGGATGAAACCCCCGGAAATCCCCGGGCTGTAACCCGCGGGTGCGCCCCGGCGTAGCGAGGGTGTCCCCGCGCGGGCCGGCTCCGGTCCGCGCCTCTGCTCACGAGGCCCCCCATGCGTCCCTCCTGCCTGCCGTGCACCGTGCTCCTGGCCCTGGTCGCCTGTGGACCCTCGTCCTCCGTCGACGAGGGCCTGGGGGAGGTGGGAGGCCTGGACACGTCCGAGGCGGGCATCACCGCCTTCGTGCGGGAGGGGCGCTATCGGGAGTGGCTCGCGGAGCCGGCGCCCCGTCGCTCGGTGCGCTCCCATGGCGACCGGGTGCGGGTGTTCTTCAACGACGTGCTGGCCCGCTCCATGGCGGAGGGCAACCGCGTCCACCCCGTGGGCAGCATCACCGTGAAGGAGCTGTTCGAGTCGGACGGCCGCACGACGCGAGGCCACGCCCTCGACATCAAGGTGGCCGAGGGCACCGGCAAGGACACCTGGGTCTTCTACGAGGGCTTCGGCCCCGACTACGACGACAACTACTACGGCCGGGGCCACGACACGTGCCACGGCTGCCACGCGGACCAGGGGACGGACTACGTGGCCACGCCCCTGCCGCGCTGACGTCGCGCTACGGCTGGTTGCGGGTGACGAAGGGGAAGGTCTGGATGATGAAGTTCCCCGCGGAGTCCTCCATCCACACCTCCACGGTGTGAGGGCCGTCCAGCAGCTCGCGCGTGTCCAGCTCCGCCGTCCACACGCCATCACCCTGGTCCGTCCCCGCGCGGATGCCCGAGCCGTCCCGCGTGAAGGCCACGCTCCTCACGCCGCTCACGTCGTCCGTCACCCGGGCCTCCAGCACCACGATGCCGGAGACGGCCTCGTCCGGTCCGGGTGAGAGCAGCTGGGCGCGCGGGGGCGTGTCGTCGTAGCGCACCGTGCGGGTGAGGGTGGTGCTCAGGCCCGTCTCGCTCGTCGCGACCATCGTGAAGACGTTGTCCCCAGGCACCAGGGGCAGCCGGGCCACGAAGACGCCTCCGCCGCGCGGCACCTCGTACGAGCCCCCGCCGGGCGTCACCTCCACCCGCGTGGCGGACTCCGAGTACACGGCCAGCTCGTAGTCCATCATGTCCCCGGGCTGCGGCCCCACGAGCCACCCGTCCGGAAGGCCCGCCACGAGCCACGGCGCCTCGGCGTCCACCCAGAAGGTGAGCACGTGCTCCGTGACGTGGCCCGCCGCGTCCGTCGCGCGAATCAGCACCTCGTTGGCCCCGGGGGTGAGCGCCAGCTCGTGCGCCACCAGTCCTCCGCCCGCGGGCACCTCCGTGACGTGCACCCAGTTGGTCTCCACGCGCACGGGGGAGGCATCGTCCACCCACACGCGGACCTCCGTCAGCAGCGAGCCCACCATCGAGCCCTCCGCGGGGTACAGCACGGTGATGCCAGGCGCCACCGCGTCCACGCGCACCGTGGCCTGCTGGCTGGAGCGTCCGCCGAACGTGTCGGTGGCCACCAGCTGGATGACGTTGAGGCCGTCGCGCAGCGGGAGCTCCGTCCACACGAAGCCGCCGCTTTCCTCGGGCACCACCGGGTACTGCTCACCGTGGAGGATGAACGCGGCGGACTCGATGGTGGCCCCGGGCGCCAGCGCCGTCACGAAGCCGCACACGCCCAGGCTCGTCTCGCCCATGAAGTCGGGCAGTCCGCACAGCGTCACCGAGGGCAGCGGGTCCGGCGATGGCAGAATCTCCACCGCGCGCGTCCCGCTGCTGCCCAGGCGGTTCGCCTCGCGAGGCTGGAGCGTCACGCCCGAGTACACCGCGCGCACCTCCGAGGCGCCCAGCATCTCCCAGCTCCCTCGCGGCCGCCACACCACCGAGTACACCCCATCCCCATCCGCGTCGTGGTCCGTCCCCACGGTGACGCCGGCCACCTGGAACGTCACCTGCCCCTGTCCCGGGCCCCGTGCGCGCCAGCCATCGGCGCTCGTCACGCGGGCCGACAGCGGGTTGTCCCGGCCCACCGTGAGCTGCGCACCCGCGAGCACCGTGGTGGTGGTCTCCAGGCCCTCGGTGGGAGGCGGAGGATTCGTGTACGCGGTGACCCACGTCGCGCCCGAAACGCCCGGCCTGCTCATCGACGTGGCCGTCACCTGGACCTCCGAGGTGAGGGATGGGGCGAGCTCGACGGGCGTTCCCACCGAGAGCGTCACGGAGGTCCGCTCACCCGGAGCGAGCGTCACGGTGGTGCGGTCCAGCGTCGCCGTCCAGCCCGGCAGCCCGCCCGAGGCCTCGAGCGTGAACGTGTCCGCGCGCGCGCCCTCGTGGAGGATCCAGAGCGTGTACATGACGCGCTGGGGATGGGGCAGGGCCTGGGCCACGGGTTTGTTCGCGGCGTCGTCCACGGTGACGCTGACGCCATCACCCTTGTCGGGGAAGCAGGACAGCGCGAGCGTGGCGAAGGTGGTGGGGATGTCCGGGTGGCGCGAGGTGCCCACGCCCCAGCCTCCGTCCTCGGCCTGCCGTGAGATGAGCCACTCGAGCGCCCGCGCGACGCGAGGCTCCTGCTCCGGCGTGCGGCCCGCGAGGCACAGCGCGTACAGGGCGAAGCTGGTGGAGGTCTCGTCCGGTGCCTCACCGTCGAGGCCGCCCCAGCCCGGCGCATCGCCGAGCGTGCGCGTGGCGAGCAGCCGTGTGGCCACGGACTCCAGCGCGGCCGTGTTCTCGCCCTGCTCACCGGGGCCCGCGGCCTTCAGGCCCACGGCCGTCCACGCCACCTGGTACGTGTAGCGCTGGGCGTCGTCGAAGGGCCCTTCCGACAGGTCGCTCAGGTGCTCGCGCAGGTACGCGGCGGCGCGGCGGAGCGCGTCCTGGTACCGGGCGGCGCGAGCCGGGTCGGCGTGCACGCGGGCCTGGGCGAGCGCCGTCATCAGCCGCGCGGTGACGCCCATGTTGGAGGCGCCTACGGGCCGGAGCGGATAGTCCTCCACCCAGCGCCCGCTCAGCTCCTGCGTGCTCACGGCCCAGTCCGCCGCGCGCGCGAGCGCCTCCGCGTGCCGGTGGCCCACCTTCGCGTCGTAGCCCGCGAGCCCGAAGGCCGCGTAGCTGGTGTACGCGTTGCGGTAGTGCACGCCCTCCAGGACCCACGAGCCGCTCGCGTCCTGGCCCACGAGCAAGTCGCGCGCGAGCCGCTCCATGTTCTCGCGGTTGGTGCGCCCGTTGGTCGTGACGGTGTCCAGGTCGAAGCCGTTGGCGCTGGCCTGGGTGAGGCCGAAGAGCGTGGCGCCGTGGCGGTGGCATGAGGTGCAGCCCTGGTCCTTCGTCCACGTGACGGCGTCCGCGCTGACGAAGTCGAGCGCGCGCTGGGCCGTCGCCACGCGCTCGTTCGCGCGAGAGGCCGTGGCCGACAGCAGCGTGACGAGCACGAGCCCCCAGAGCGAGGACGAGACGGAGCGAAGCGAGCGCGCGCGGATGGACATCGGACGTGTTCCCATGGAGCCGGGCCCGCGCGCGGTGCACGCCCAGAGACTCGGCGCCCGGGACGAATCATGACCGGCACGCGCTCAATCACAAACAAAGGAGCCCGCACTTTCGCGCCTGCCTGCAGGGCAGGTGTAGAAGGTGTCATCAGACCCAGCACCGGGTCATGAAGAGGGGGTCCGCGAGAGCGGCATACTGGGTGAACACAGGGGATTTGCTCGGGAATCCGCGAGTCGATTCCTCCTGTCCATGGAATCCCGAATGACAGTCATTGTGTAACGTGCCCGAGCCCCGCCTCGGTGGGCGAGCGAGGCGCCGGGCCCTGTGGCTCTCGCGGCTCGCGAGACGGGGCTCTCACAATGTCAGACTCCAGGGTGTGTCCAGTCTCGTGAGGTCCGTGTGCACTGCTCGCGGCGATGGATGCATCGTGTCATCGCGGTTGGCTGCTGACCGTGCACGCTGAAACATGCGAGGAAGGCGGCCTGTCTCACGCCTCTTCTCGTGGCCCATCCCGGTGCTCGTCGCTCTCGTGCGTGGGGACAGGAAGGAGAATCCTCGAATGTCTCAAGCGCTGCTCGAAGCCATCTCCCAGGACGATGTCGCCGCCGTGAAGACGCAGGTCGCGACGGCGGATTGGAGTGTCCGCGATGGGTTCGGTCGGGCGCCGCTCGCCGTGGCGGCCTCGCGCGAAGGCACGAAGGCGCGGGACATCCTGACGGTCCTGCTGGACGCGGGCGCGGACGTGAACGCGGCGCAGGGCGAGGAGGGTGACGAGGAGGAGGGCTGGACGGCGCTGCACCAGGCCTGTGTGCGCGGCACGTCGGCGGCGGCGCTGGGCGCGGTGGAGGTGCTGCTCGCGCGGGGGGCGAAGGCGGACGGGGTGAGCGCCAAGGCGTCGGTGACGCCGCTGGAGCTGGCGCTGCGCACGCACCACCTGGGCATCGCGGAGGCGCTGTTGAAGGCGGGGGCGAACCCGGACGCGGTGGGCACGTCCGGCATGGCGCCGCTGCACCTGCTGGTGCAGCTGTACCGCGAGCGCGAGGGGGACCGGTACAAGAAGGGCGAGCGCGAGCACATGGCGGGGGCGGCGGTGAAGCTGCTGCTCGCGCACGGCGCGAAGCCGGGCACGAAGGACCAGAAGGGTGAGACGGCGCTGGCGAAGGCGCTCCTGCACCGGCTGCCGGAGGAGTTCGTCCTGGCGCTCGTCGCCGCGGGCGCGCCGCTGGACGAGTGGGTGGACCTGGGCACGCCGCCGGAGCAGGTGCTCGTCACGCCCGCCTCCATGGCGGTGGGGCTGGGGCAGCCGCCCTCGGTCATCAAGGCGATGCTGGAGACGGGGCTCGACACCACGAGGCCCGTGGCGCCAGACCAGCAGAACCTGCTGCACTACGCGGCGATGAAGCGCTTCGCGGCGCTGGCGCTGGTGCTCGAGCACCGGCCCTCCCAGGACGTCGACGCGCGCGACGCGTCGGGCGCGACGCCCCTGTTCCTTGCGTCGTGGAAGGGGCTCGTGAGCAGCGTGCAGGCGCTGCTGGCGCGCAAGGCCAACCCGGACATCCCGGACCTGGATGGGAACACGCCCCTGCACACGGCGGCGCGCAACGGTCTGCAGGAGGTGGTGGAGGTGCTGCTCGCCGCGGGCGCGAACAAGTCGCTGCGCAACCTGGAGGGGGAGACGGCGGCGGACCGCGCCCGGCAGAAGGGCCACGCGACGCTGGCCGCGCTGCTGGGCTGAGCGGTCCGGCGTGGGGCCACGGGCGCGACGGCTCGGGGTGGCCTGGCGGACCACGCGTCGCGCCGCGGGCCTGAGACGGCCGCGCGGCCGGGCCCACCCGGAGCAACGGGGTGGCCTCCTGCGAAGAGGCCACCCCGGACCTACGGGGGCATCAGTTGTCGACGAAGAAGTTGAAGCGCTGGACGGTGGAGTTGCCCACGCCGTCGCTCATCCACACGTCGACGGTGTGCGAGCCATCCAGCAGCTCGGTGGTGTCGAGCGACGCGGTCCAGTCACCGTTCGCCTGCTGCGTGCCCGGGCGGATGCCGGACATGTCGCGGCTGAAGCCCACGTTGGTGATGGGGCCGAAGTTGTCGGTGACGCGCGCGCGCAGGGTGATGGTGCCGCTCACCGTGGTGCCCGAGGCGGGCGACAGCAGCGTGGCGGTGGGGGCCTGCACGTCGTAGTTCACCCGACGCGTGGTGGTGGTGGACACGCCCGTCTCGCTCAGCGTGACGATGGAGAGGTTGTTGACGCCCGGGCTGAGCGTCAGCGTGCTCTGCACCGCGCCACCGCCGCGCGCCACCGACAGCGCCGCGCCGCCGTTGATGCGCACCGTCGTGGCGGACAGGGACTGCACGTTGACCGTGTACGTCAGCTGGTGGTTGGGCTGCGCGCCGAAGGTCTGGTTGTCACCGGGGTTGGTGGAGACGACGGGCGTGCCCGGGTCCACCCAGATGAACACCAGCTTCTCCGTCACGTTGAAGGCGCTGTCCGTGGCGCGCACCAGGATGACCTGGTCGCCGTAGTTCATCGGCACCGTGTGCTCCACCGTGCCGTTGCCGAACTCCAGGATGGACGACGCCACCCACTGCGTCTCCACGCGCACCGGCGTCTGGTCCTGCACCGACGACGTCACCGTCACGTTGAGCTGCCCCAGCGCCGCGCCGTTCACCGGCGACTGCACCGTCAGGATGGGCGGCACGCGGTCCACCGTGAGGTTGACCTGCTTCGTCGTCACCCCGCCGAAGCTGTCGCGCGCGGTGAGCTGGATGATGTTGGGGCCTTCCTGCAGGGTGATGGTCGTGTAGATGAGGCCGCCGTTGCCCGGCGTGAGCGGGATGACGGTGGCGCCGTTGATGATGAAGGCCGCGTACGTGACGACCGCGCCCGGGGCGCGCGGCGTGGCGTAGCCCCAGATGTCCAGCGTCGTCTCGCGGGTGAAGGCGGGCGGGTTGCCGATGGTGACCGACGGCGTCAGGTGCGGGAACGGGTCGATGATGACGGTGCGTGAGTCGGTGCTGCCCAGCAGGTTGGACAGCGGCGCCTGACGCTCGATGCCCGAGTACACCGCGCGGAAGTCCTGCGCGCCCGTCACCGTCCACGCGTCGGAAGGCGGCACCCAGTCGAAGGTGAACAGGCCGTCCGCGTTGACGTCCGCGTCCGCGCCCACCGGGACGCCGGCCACGTAGAACGTCACGACGCCGTGGGTGGGGCCCACGACGGGGTTGTTGTTGGCGTCACGCACGCGCGCCGACAGCACGTTGCCCGTGCCGATGGTGATGTGCGCGTTGACCGCGGGCGCCTGGATGGTGGTCGTGGTGGCCAGGCCCGTGACGGGCGGCAGGGGCGGCGTGTACGCGTTGACGCGCGCGGAGCCGGACACGCCCGGGGCGCCGCCGGACGTGGCGGTGAGCGTGAACTCGGACGTGAGCGCGGGCAGCAGGTTCGCCGGCGCGTTGACGGTGACGGTGACGGTGCCCTCGCCGCCCGCGGGCAGGAAGACGCTGACGGGGTTGGGGAAGGAGGCCCAGCCGGGGAGCCCGCCCGACGTGCTCAGCGTGTACGTGTCCGCCTGGTAGCCGTGGTTCTTCACGTTGAAGGTGAACGTCGTCTGCTGGCCCTGCTGCGAGCCGATGACCAGCTCCTTGCGCGCCTCGCTCACCACCGTGACGTGCACGCTGAAGTCGCCGTAGCAGGACAGGCCCAGCGCCGCGAACGTCGTGGGGATGTCGAACGTGGCCGAGCCCGTGCGCCAGCTGCCGTCCGCGGACTGGCGCGTCTTGAGCCACTCGATGCTGCTGCGCACGCGCGGGTCCGTGGCGGGCTCGCGGCCGGCCAGGCACAGGGCGTAGATGGCGCTGCCGGTGGACATGTCGTTGGCGGCCGTGTTGGGCAGGTCACCCCAGCCCGGGTTGCCGGGCGAGGCGCGGGTGAGCAGCCGGTTGGCCAGCGTGTCGATGGCGGTGGTGTTCACGTTGGAGGGGCCAGGGCCCGCGGCCTTCAGGCCCACCACGGCCCAGGCCACCTGGAAGGTGTACGGCATGCCGTTGCCCGTGGCGGACTGGTCCGCGTTGTCCAGGTTGGCGCGCAGGTAGGCGGCGGCGCGGTCCAGGGCGGTCTGGTACTGCGCTGCCCGGGCCGGGTCCACGCGCTGCTTCGCCTGGGCGATGCCCACCATGATGCGCGCGGTGGTGGGCACGCTGCCGTGGTCCACCGGGAAGTTGGCGTGGTCCGACGGCCACCGGCCGCTGGCCTCCTGCGTGAGCAGCGCCCAGTTGGCCGCCGCCACCAGCCCCGCGCTGTACTGCGTGGACACGTACTGGTCGTACCCGGCCAGGCCGAACGTGGAGTAGGACGTCTTCTCGTTGCGGAACGACGTGCCCTCGTGAATCCACGAGCCGTTCGCCAGCTGCTCCGTCTTGATGCGCTGGCCGAGGAACTCCAGGTTGTACTGGTTGGTCCGCCCGTTCGAGACGACGACGCTCATGTCGTAGCCGTTGGCCCGCGCCGCGGCCAGGCCGAACGTCGATGCGCCCACGCGGTGGCATGCCGCGCAGCCGTTGGCCGACACCCACGTGGCCACATCCGAGCTCAGGAAGTTGATGGCCCGTTGGGTGGCCTGGGCGTTGGTCTGCGTCTGCGCGGCGGCAGGCGTGGACAGGAAGGCGAGCAGCAGCGTCACGAGGCCGACGAGGGCCGACGGACGCGCGACACGCCGCGACGAGGCGGGGTGGAACATGGGTCTCCGGACAGGCGAAGGGCCGGTGCCAGGCATTGGCACTGGGCGCGTCACCTCCGGGGCGCCTGGACACAATCCGGCCTCTCCGGGCGGATGACTCGAGGTCATCCTCCCAGGTCAGCTCCTCCAGGATGTCGTTTGGCCCCCCCACAGGCAGCGCGTATATGTGGAATACTCCACAGTGATTGAAATTGTCCAGTCACCGAAAATCAGACAGTTTCAGTGATAACGGGGTTTTAAGTGACACCCACCGTCCGTGGGAGAGTGGCGTGCCCGGATTGGTCTGGAAGGACCCGCAAGTGGGACTTCCGTGACGCCCCGTCACGAGGCCGCGAGCACACCGCCGGGCGGGGTGGGGGGCGCGCTCGAGCGGGTGTGTCGGCCTCACGGCCGTGAAGTGGGGGCGGCTCCGCGCGAGGAGAGGTGAGGACCACGGTGCGACACCGCGGTGCATCTCAGCGGGGCGCAGACCTCGCGCGGGGTGTCCGCTCGCGCGAGGTGGGACACGGCCTTCCCGGGCCGGGCTTCAGCCTCCGACGATGTCGAGCGTCTGGCCGACGCCCTTGGCCCGGGCGACGTCGTAGAGGGCGCGGGCGAGGGCCACGTCCTGCAGCGCGAGGCCGGTGGAGTCGAAGATGGTGAGCTCCTCCCCGGAGCGGCCGGGCTTCTTGCCGGCGACGACCTCGCCGAGGGTGCCGGCAATCTGCTCGGCGCGCAGCACGCCGTCGTGCAGGGGGACGTTGACCTCGCCGGAGTGCAGGGCCTGCTCGGTGTCGTCGATGAAGACGCGGCCCTCGGTGAGGATGCGCGGGTCCAGCTCCTGCTTGCCGGGGGCGTCCGCGCCCATCGCGTTGATGTGGACGCCGGCCTTGAGCCACTCGCGCTTCACCACCGGGGTGCGCGAGGGCGTGGAGGTGCAGACGATGTCCGCGCCGGAGGCCTCCTGGAGGCTGACCACGCGGCCGCCCTTCTCGGCCTGGAGCGCCTTCGCGGCGGCGTCGGACGCATCGGCGAGCAGCAGCTCCAGCTCCCCGAACAGGGCGCGGTGCGCGTCGATGAGGACGCGGGCCTGCACGCCGCAGCCGACGAGCCCGAGCGTGCGGGGCTTGGGCCTGGCCAGGTACTTGGACGCGACGCCGCCGGCGCAGCCGGTGCGCCACGCGGTGAGCCAGGTGCCGTCGAGGATGGCGAGCGGGGACGCGGTGTCCGGGTCGCTGAGGATGTAGAGGGCGCGCACGGTGGGCAGGCCGTGCTTCTTGGGGTTCTGGGGATGGGCGTTGACCCACTTCACGCCGGCCGCGCCGTCGAGGAACGCGGGCATGGCGCGGAAGTCGCCGTCGTACCGCGGCAGGGAGAGGTACACCTTGGGCGGCATGAGGGACTCGCCACGGCCATGGGCCCGGAAGGCCTTCTCGACGGCCTGGAGGCCGAGCTCGACGGTGTAGAGACCGCGCAGCTCTTTCGCGCTGAGGATGAGGGTGGACATGGCGGCGCTATATACCGGAGGTGTCGGTACGCCGCCCTGTGGGTGATGCTCCAGGGCCCGGTGAAGGGAGCTCCCGTCGTGGACTTGTGCACTTCTCCGCTGTTCGAGCGACTCGCCTCCGCCCGCCACGTGCTCATCGCCGGGGGCGGTGGAGGCTTCGACGTGTTCAGCGGGCTGCCGCTGTACTTCCGCCTGCGCGCGCAGGGCAAGACGGTGTCGCTGGCGAACATGAGCTTCACGCGGCTGGAGGCCGTCCAGGGGGAGTGGACGGCGCCAGGGGTGGTCCGCGTGGACGCCACCACGGCGGGGCCGGAGCACTACTTCCCGGAGGGGTGGCTGGCGCGCTGGTTCGCGCGTCAGGGGGAGGCGGTGTCCATCCACTGCCTGGACCGGGGCGGCGTGGCGCCGGTGCGGGAGGCGTACGCGTCCCTGCACGCGCGGCTCGGGTTCGACGCGGTGGCGCTGGTGGATGGGGGCACGGACATCCTGATGCGCGGGGATGAGGTCGGACTGGGCACGCCGGTGGAGGACATCTCCAGCCTGGGCGCGGTGCAGGCGCTGCCGGAGATGACGAAGCTGGTGGTGTGTCTGGGCTTCGGCGTGGACCGGCACCACGGGGTCTGTCACGCGCACTTCCTGGAGTCGGTGGCCGCGCTCAGCAAGGACGGGGGCTACCTGGGCGTCACCGCGCTGCTGGAGTCGATGCCGGAGGTGGCGCGGTACAAGGACGCGGTGTCGTTCGTGTGTGAGCGGATGCCGAGGGCCCCGAGCATCGTCTCGCTCTCCGTGGTGTCCGCGCTGGAGGGCGAGTACGGCGACGTGCACCGCACGGTGCGGACGCAGGGCAGCACGCTGTGGATCAACCCGCTGATGAGCATGTACTGGGCGTTCGACTTGTCGGCGGTGGCGCGCAGGTGCCTGTACCTGGAGGCGCTCGCGGACACGCGGACGCCGTGGGAGATGAGCGAGGTCATCGAGAAGTTCCGCGAGGAGCGTCCCATCCGGCCGTGGATGGACATCCCGGTGTGACGCGCGAGGCGTGCGCGCATTTCGGTAGGCTCGCGGGGAGGGCCTCGGGCCCGAGGAGCGCGCCAGCGTGAGCGAGCAGGACGAAGCGCAGCTGCGGCAGGCGGTCGCCGAGGGACTCCTCGCTCGCGACGAGGTGGAGGTGCTGCGCGCCGAGGCCGCGCGGCTGGGACAGCGCCCCCTGGAGTTGCTCCGCGCGCGAGGCCGACTCTCCGAGGACACGTATGCGTCCCTGGTGCGGATGTGCGAGCCGGTGGAGTCGCGGGAGGGCGCGCTCGCGGCGCCGGGCGGGCGGGCCACGTCCGGGCTCGGGCGCGCCGGAGCGGACGGTGTGCCCTCGGCGATGAACGGGCGCGAGGCGGCGGTGACCCCAGGGGCCTCCCCGGTTGCGTCCGTGACTCCCGCGCTCGAGCGTCGCGAGCCGTTGACGCCAGGGGCTCCCGTGGCGGGCGCTGTCGCTGTCGCGGCGGAGGTCGTCCACGTACGCCCTGGAGGCGCGCCGGCCGCTGACGACACGCTCAGCCTCCCAGGCGGGAGCCCGCCGGGTGCCTCGGACAGGCTCGGCGCGGAGGTGCCACCCGGGCGGGTGCCCGCCGACGCCGACGTCGACGTGCCCGCGTTCCCGGTGCCGGGCTGGGAGCGCTACTCGCCCGTGCGCTTCCTCGGCCAGGGCGGCATGGGCCGCGTGTTCCTCGCGTGGGACGCGCGGCTGCATCGTCACGTGGCGCTGAAGTTCGTGCGCGGGGACGAGCCGGAGCTCGCGCGTCGGTTCGTCGCGGAGGCCCGTGCGCAGGCGCGCGTCTCCCACCCCCGGGTCTGCGAGGTGTACGAGGTCGGCGAGGTCCAGGGGCGCGTCTACATCGCCATGCGCTACGTGGACGGGCTGCCGCTCCAGTCGCTGGTGGAGTCGCTCGGCGTCGAGCAGAAGGCCCGCGTCCTGCGCGACGCCGCCGAGGGGGTGCACGCCGCGCATCGCGCCGGGCTCATCCATCGCGACCTCAAGCCCTCCAACCTCCTGGTCGAGCGCTCCGCCGACGGCGAGCTGTCCGTGTACGTCATGGACTTCGGGCTCGCGCGCGACTGGAAGGAGAGCGCCACCGCGACGGGCACCGTGCTCGGCACGCCGCACTTCATGTCGCCCGAGCAGGCCCGAGGGGAGGTCACCCGACTGGACCGCCGCGCGGACGTGTACGGCCTGGGCGCCACGCTCTACGCGCTGTTGACGGGGCGCGCGCCCATCCCGGGTGAGAACGGGCTGGAGGTGCTCGGCAACATCGCCACCGTGGAGCCGCGTCCTCCGCGGGCCCTGGACGCGGACATCCCCGTGGACCTGGAGGCCATCACCCTCAAGTGCCTGGAGAAGGACCGCTCCGCGCGGTACGGCTCGGCGCGTGAGCTGGCGGAGGACCTGTCCCGCTTCCTCGATGGCGCGCCCGTGCTCGCGCGCACCGGTCCGGGCTACCGCGCGCGCAAGTGGCTGCGCAGGCACCGTCGCTCCGTGGCCTTGGGGACGGGGGCGCTCGTCGTGGTGTCGCTCGCGCTGGGGCAGGGGGTGCTCGCCCGTCGCGAGGTCTCCCAGCGCGAGGCCCTGGCCCGCCGGTTCACGGAGCAGGTGGAGCGCATCGAGGCCCAGGTCCGTTACACGGGCATCGCTCCCGCGCACGACACGCGCGCGGACCGCGAGGCCCTGCGCCAGCGCATGCGCGAGCTGGAGGCCGCGATGCGCGAGGCGGGGCCCATGGCGGATGGCCCCGGACACTATGCGCTGGGGCGCGCACACCTCGCGCTCGGGGACGACCTGCTCGCGCACCATCACCTGGATGCGGCGTGGCGGGCGGGCAACACCGAGCCGCGCGTGGCGTACTCGCTGGCCCTGGTCCTGAGCCACCTGTACCAGCGCGCGCGACTGGACGCCGAGCGGACCCGGGACGAGACGACCCGCGCGAAGCGGCTCCACGACGCCACCCGTCGGTTCGGTGAGACGGCGCGTGACTTCCTGCGCCGGAGCGAAGGGGCCCAGGTCCCCTCTCCGGAGTACGTGGCCGCGCTGCTCGCGTTCCTGGAGAACCGCCTCGACGAGGCGCTGGCGAAGCTGGAGGCGCCGGGCTCGCGACCGCCCTGGTTCCACGAGGCCCCGTTGCTGCGCGGGGACATCCTGGTGACGCGGGCCGCGAGTCGCTGGAACACGGGACAGCGGGAGGGCGCGCTCGCGGACCTGGAGGAGGCACGGCGCGCCTATGCACACGCGGCGGACATCGGTCGCAGCGTGCCCGCCGTGGCGCTCGCGCGGGCGCGCCTGGAGGGCTGGGCGCTGTTGCTCGCGCTGTATGGCCAGGGCGAGGTGGCGCCTCACTACGAGCGGGGCATGGTGGCGGTGTCCCAGGCGCTGTTGCTCGCGCCGGATGATGCGGAGGCCCATGAGCTGGAGGCGGGCTTCCACCGGCGCCTCGCCGAGCATCACGCCCGGCGGGGCGGTGAGGTGGAGCCGCTGTTGGACAAGGCCCTGGCCTCGGCGCGTCGGGCGATGGCGCTGTCGCCGCTGCGACTCCAGGGCTTGCATGAGCTGGCCCTGGTGCACTGGCAGCGGGCCCGGCTGCGGCAGGAGAAGGGGCTGGACCCTCGGGACTCCCTGCGCGAGGCCGTCGCCGCCTTCGACCGCGCGAGCCCCGAGACGTGGGACTACGACTTCCACGCCGACCACGGGCAGGTGTTCCGCGTGTGGGCGGACCACGAGGACGGCGTGGGGGGCGACTCGCTGCCCTATCGGCAGCGGGCCATCGACTCGCACGAGCGCGCGGTCGCGTTGGACGCGAAGCGGCCCGAGGCGTGGATCAACCTGGGGACCGAGTACCTCGCGCGCGCCACGAATCCCCGGGCGCCGAGCCCCGTGGAGGACCTGGACAGGGCCGCCTCCGCCCTGGAGCGCGCGCGGACCCTCAACCCCGCGCACGTGGTGCCCTGGTTCTACGAGGGTGAGGTGCACCTGGCCCGGGCCACGAGGCAGCGCGACTCGGGCGCGGACGCGAGACCGACGTTGTTGCGGGCCCGTGAGGCGTATCTGCGCGGTGTGGCCATCAACCCGAGGCTGCCTCCGCTGCACAACGGCCTGGGCACGGTGGGGTTCGAGCAGGCGAAGGACACCTGGGAACGAGGGGGAGACCCGGAGCCGTCGCTGCGCGAGGCCCTGGAGTCGTTCGAGCAGGCCATCGCGCTGGCGCCGGCCCAGGGCTACGGACAGAACAACGTGGGCGAGGTCCACGCGTGGCGTGCGCGGATGCGAGTGCTGGAGGGGCGCTCTCCCGAGGCCGAGGTGAAGGCGGCGCGCGTCGCGCTGAAGGACGCGCTGGAGAAGGTGCCGGACCTGGCCCCGCCGTGGATGAACCTGGGCACGGCGCTCCTGGCGGAGGCCGAGTGGAGGCGCGCGCGGCGACGGCCGGTGGAGCCCGTGCTGACGGAGGCCGTCCAGGCCCTGCGTCGCGCGCTGACGCTGAATCCGAAGCAGGCCCAGGCGTGGCGGGAGCTGGGCGAGGCGCTGGCCCTCGAGGCGCTCGCGAAGGGAGACGCGGAGTCGCTCACGCAGGTCGAGCATGCGTTCGAACAGGCCCTCGCGTTGGAGCCCACCCAGCCCGAGCACCGCCTGGCCTTCGCGCGCTTCTGTCTGGCATGGGGACAGCGGCCCGGTGCGAGTGACGCCAGGCGGCTGGAGCGTGGGCGGGTGCTCACGCAGGAGGTCCTCGCGGCGAGGCCCACGTGGCCACGGGCGCGGGCCTTGCGCGCCGGGTTGCTCCTGGCCTCGACGGAGACGGGGAGCTCCCATCCCGAGGCGCGCGAGCTGTTGTCCCGCGCGCTCGGCGACAATCCGCACCTCACGCGCGCGTGGAGTCCGCTGCTCTCCGTGGCGGAGTCGCGGTGAGGGGGCGCGTCAGTCGGATTCCCCGGTGGGCTCGGGCACCTTGGTGACGACATCGAGGTTGCCGCGGATGGTCTGGTCATCCGTGACGCAGTCGGAGTCCTTGCAGCCCTGCGCGCAGTGGTCGTCCTTGTCGTCACAGATGCTCAGGCAGTACTCGCCCGAGGGCAGGTTGGGGTCGGACCATGAGCCCTTGCTCCGCAGCTTCGTCAGGGCGACGACGCCTCCATCCGCGGTCGAGCGCACGTCGCGCAGGTCGATGCACAGGTCCTTGTCCAGGTCGGAGGTGATTTCGAGTCCCTGGCCGGAGCACAGCGTCCAGCCCTTCGCGCCGGGCCTCGGGTCGAACCGCTTCCCCACGCTCCCGGTCTCCACGGCGATGTCCAGACAGCCCGAGTCTCCCGCCAGGCACGGGTCCACCGCGCAGCCTCCATCGGTCTGCTGCAAGCGGGGCAGGTCGTCCACCTGCGCTTGCCGTGAGCTCGACTCCGGCGCGCCCACCGTCTCACGCGTCCGTGACGCGCACGCCGCCCAGCCCGCAACGAGCAACACTCCCAGGACCCAGCTTCCGTTCCTCACGTTCCCTCCCATCGACACATGTCGCGATGCGCGTGGAGACAGCATGCCTTGTGCCACGCGGGAGCGTGTCACTCACCGCGAGGCGTCAGGCCCAGCTCCTTCATGCGCCGGCCCAGCGCCTTGCGAGACACCTCCAGCGCTCGGGCCATCGCGTCCAGGTCACCGCCGTGTGCCTCGTGGGCCCGGGCAATCTCCTCCGAGCGAAGGTCGCCCGCGGTGCGCAGGTTCGGGCTCTTGTCGATGAGGTCGTAGAGCGACGGCCGGGGAATGCCCAGCGCCTCGGCGGTGGCCTTCAGGTCCCACGCATGCTCGCGCAGCGCGGCCAGCAGCTCCTGCTCCGTCACCTGTGAGGCCTTGCGACGCGGTGTCGCCGGAGTCCGGGCCTCCGCGGCGGGCTCGGGCGAAGACACCGAGGCCCCAGGGGTCGAGGCCGCGGCCACCTCCAGCTCATGCTCCAGCCGAGGCTCGGCCTGGAGCGTCGGCTCACCCCGGCTGCCGATGACGAGCTGCCGCGCGAGGTTGCGAAGCTGTCGGATGTTGCCTGGCCACGGAAAGCGCACCAGCCGCGTCGCCAGCGGCGCGGGCAGCCACGGCGCCGCATACGCGTCCTCGTTGTCCAGCCGATGCGCCTCGCCCAGCGCCGCCAGCTCCTCGCGGGCGAAGTGGAAGAACAGCCGGCCCAGGTCCTCGCGCCGCTCGCGCAGCGGAGGCACGTGCACCTCGTAGCCCGCGAGCCGGTGCAGCAGCGGCGCCTTGAAGCGCCCATCACGGATGCGCTCGTCCAGGTCCGCATCCGTGGCGGCGAGCAGCCGCACGTCCACGGCCACCGGCGTGGTGCCTCCGACGGGATACAGCTCGCCCGTCTCCAGCACGCGCAGCAGCATCACCTGGACCTCGGGCGGCGCCTCGCCTACTTCGTCGAGGAAGAGGGTGCCCCCATGCGCCGCGCGGAAGAAGCCCTCACGGCTCTGCGCCGCGCCCGTGTACGCGCCCTTCTGCGTACCGAACAGCTCCGCCGCGGCCAGCTCCTTCGGGATGGCGCCCAGGTTGACACTGAGGAAGCGGCCGTCGCGTCGACGGCTGCGCTGATGGATGGCCTGGGCCACGCGCTCCTTGCCCGTCCCCGTCTCGCCGCGGATGAGCACGGGCACATCCAGGTCCGCCACGCGCTCGATGTGTCGACGCAGCCGGCGCACCCCGGTGCTCTCGCCCACCATGCCGAGCGTGTCCACCGTGGCCGAGTCCTCCGCCGCGTCCATGAGGTGCAGCAGCACCACCACGCGCCCGCCCAGCTCGAGCGGCACCCCCTGGAGGAGCTCCGCCTCCGACAGCTCCCAGGTGCCCTCCAGCGCCGAGCCGGCGATGACCACGCGCTCGCCACCGGCCGTGCACGTCAGCCGCACGCTCCCCGGCTTCGAGCCCGGGGCGAACGTCAACGGCTTGCGACTGATGAACGGGTCGTTCAGCGGCTGTCCCAGCGCGGACCCGGGACGCGTGAAGTCCGGTGCGTTGCGAGACAGCGCCACCTCGCGTCCCGCCACGAGCGCATCCAGTCGGAGCCGCTCTCCGACGCGCGCGGGCACGGGATGCGAGACGAGCGTCAGCGCGGGCACGAGGCGAGGCCCCTGCGGACCTCCACCGCGTTGGGGCATGGCGGCGGTGGACACATCGGCGAGCGTCGGAGACATGGTGGCCGGGGCCTCATGCTAGCCGAGTCGGGAGCATGAGGCCCGCGGCCCCGCCCGCGCGCTTCAGCCCGCGCTGACGAACCAGGACGCGGAGATGTTCCAGCCGCTCAGCGAGCCGCTCTCGTTCGCGACCAGCCCCGGGCTCGTCGGCCAGCTGAAGCTGTTGGGGCCCACCGAGGGGATGGTCCAGTTCAGCGTGAAGGTGGCGTTGTTCACCGCGGACGCCTGGTACACGACATAGCCCGCGGACGGGTTGCTGAAGTCCCCGGGGCTGATGAAGCGCCCGGACTGGCCGGCGGGGATGACGCTCGGGGGCGCCAGCGTCCACTGCTCGTCCGTGGCGGACTTCAGCAGCACCAGGTCGCCCGAGGTCTGGTTGACGATGGTGGCGGTGAGGCTCTCGGTGGACTCGGGGCCGGGCTTCGTCTGGGTCGGCTTCTCGACGCTCACTTCGGGCATGGCGCACTCCTGTGGGAAGGGATGGGCCAGGGGCCTCGCGTGCCCCCGGTGCCTGCCCTCAGTGCAGCGCGCGTGCCGCGCGCCCCGAGCCCGGTCCTCCGAGGGAGAGCCCCGTCGACACGGCCTCCGACAGCCGGGTCGACACGGCTTCCGACACGTCGGAGCGCGAGCCCGACATGTCGACACGGGCGCGTGGGGCCTCAGCGCTTCGCGCGCGAGTCCAGCCAGGACACCAGCACGTCGGCGTGACAGGGGCCGGGCTTGCACCAGCACCCCAGGCGCTTGCCGCGCAGGGCGAGCACGTCCTCGCGCCAGGCGGCGTCATGGCGGGAGCGCAGCTCCAGGTACCAGCGGAAGGACTCGAAGGCGTCCACGTCCGGCCCCATGCGGTGGAGGGCCTCCTCGTGGATGCGCTGTGGCTCCGCGCCCGGCAGCCCGGCGACCCAGGGGGCGAAGTACTTCTTCCACAGGGCGCCCGGGGTGCCGACGCCACCGGGCTTGAAGGGGTTGCCGAAGCGACCGGGCACGGGGTTGGTGGGGCCAGGCTTCGCCCACGCGCGGAAGGCCCGGCCCACGTACACGTCGCAGCCGTCGTGGACATGGACCGCCTGGGTGCGCGCCCCGGTCATCGGCGGGTCCCCCGACTACTTCTTGCGCTTCTTGCCGGCGGACTGGGCAGCGGCGGCGGCCTCGGCGGCGGCCTGCTCGACGGCGGCCTTCAGGTCATCGCGCTCCTTGGTGACGCTGGCCACCTCGCCCTCCAGCTCGGTCACCTTGGTCTTCAGCGCCTCGTTCTCCGAGCGCAGCTCCTCCGTGGTCTTCTTCAGCACGTTCGTCTCGGCGCGCGCGCGGTTCAGCTCACGCGAGCCACCGCATCCGACGAGGGGAACCACCGCCAGCATCGCCACGGCCATCCAAGCCTTCATCTGAGTCTGCTCCTGTGGGGCCCAGGAAGGGGGAGGTCCGGGGCCCGGGTCATCCGGCACGGAAAGAGGGACGCACCGCTCCCGGGTCCCGCCGGCCGGTATCGGACCGGCGAGACTAGACAGTAAGGCCCACGAGAGGAAGCCACTGGAGGGTCGGGTGCACCCACTCCCTCGGACGGGCGGGGATTCTCAAGCGGTGGAAGTCGGGACCTGGGCGGCGGAGTCCGGGACTTCGTGAATCCAGACGGGCTCGAGGCCCCAGGTGAAGAGGGCGCGGTGTCGGGAGCGCACGGTGAAGCCCGGGGCCTCGATGGGGCGCGTCACCGTGAGGACGCGGGTGCCGGGGCGGCAGGTGCGCAGGCGGGCGACGAGTCGGGTGCGCGTCTGGGGGGACAGGGCCGTCCAGTTGACGAGGACATGGGTGGCCTCGCCCAGGTCGGCCAGGGCCGCGTCGCCCTGACGCAGCACGGCGCCGGCTCGGGACAGGGGGGCGGAGGCGAGGGTGACGTGCTCCTCGAGCAGCTCGATGCCCGTGGCCCGGGCGCCCAGCCAGCGCGCGGCGAGCAGGGCCCGGCCGCGTCCGGCGCCCAGGTCCACCAGGTGGCCATGGGCGGTGAGCCCGGCCTGCCGGAAGAGCGACAGGGCGGTGTGCACGGGCGCCTCGCCGTACATCAGCTCGTCGAAGCCCTGGCCGCTGGACTGGAGGAGGCGGACCACCTCGAAGGAGCGACGCGGCCGGTAGGGCGACACGAGCAGCTCGCGCAGCCACAGGGACAGCGCGGGTCCGAGCAGTCGTGGGCGCCATACGAGGACGGCCAGGTCCGCCGCCCGGTTCACCGCGTCCAGCCACAGGCTCCAGAGGCGCACGAGCAGGAGCCGGGGGAAGGACAGCCGGGGGGATGTCGTCGGGGTGGAGGCGTCCTCGGCCATGGCGCGTGCGGCGGAGGTTAGCCGAATCCGCGCGAGGGGCCGTGGGCGTCGGGCGGGGCGGATGGGCGTGGGTCACGCAGACGCTCGGGTGACGAGGGAGCGTGGGGGCATGAGGACGCACCCCGGTGACGAGGATGCAAGTCGTTGCGCGGGTGCGGCAGGGCTTCTTCCGGCCGCCAGGGTCGAGGCCCGTGGGCCCGATGTGCTGACACGGGTGCTGGCTTTGGACCCTGGAGGATCGCGATGAGCCCGACGCCGCTCCCGCTCGCCCGGTGAGCGACCGGCACCGGGGGCATCTTCCCCTCGGAGGGACCGCCGTGGGGAATGGCTTTCCCTGTCATTCCCTTGTCACTCCTGGTGAGGGAAATGAAACACCTGTCCGCGCGGGATGTGAGGCCTTGAGGCTGTGCGGATATGGGACTGCGAGCATGTCTGGCATTGGCATCACAGATGCAATCCAGATGTGACGGTAGTTCAACTGGGAGAGGCGGAAGGTCATGGCGATGCGGTGGTGGAGCAGGGGCTGGGGGCTGTTG
>NZ_SRLW01000549.1:0-2895 GCF_006518215.1 Myxococcus sp. AB025B | reverse complement strand
GAGTCGGGGTGGGGTCGCCGTCGTCATCTCCGCAGCCGACGAAGCCCAGCGCGCAAACCATGACCGCGGACAGCAGCTTCTTCTTCATGTGGTGCTCCCTTCGTTCCGGCGTCGCCGCCGGGGTGTCACGACAGACGACAGGCATGCAGGGCCAACCCCAGACATGCCCGCCCAGACAGTGTTTCAGCGCGGTGCGTCGGAGCCGGTGGGCGTCATCGCCCCTCGGCGTCGGCGGCGATGGCCGCCTCGCGAAGCTCGCGCTTGAGAATCTTCCCCGCCGCGGACACCGGCAGGCGCTCCACCAGCACCACCCGCTTGGGAACCTTGAAGCGCGCCACCTTGCCACGCAGGTGCTCGAGCAGCGCGTCACCCGTGCAGTCCGCGCCGGGCTTGAGCACCACGAAGGCGCGCCCCACCTCGCCCCACTTCGCGTCCGGCACGCCGATGACCGAGCACTGCTGCACGGCCGCGTGCTCGTACAGCACCGACTCCAGCTCCAGCGGGTACACGTTCTCCCCGCCGGAGATGAACATGTCCTTCTTGCGGCCGGCGATGGTGAAGAAGCCGTCCGCGTCCTGGCGCGCGAGGTCGCCGGTGTGGAACCAGCCGTCCGCGTCGATGGCCTCGCGCGTGGCGGCCTCGTCCTCGAAGTAGCCCGAGCACATGGAGGGGCCCTTGAGGACCAGCTCACCCACGTCGCCCGTCGGCACCTCGCGGCCGTCGTCGTCCACCAGCTTCGCCGCGATGAAGTAGTTGGGGCGGCCGATGGAGCCCGCCTTGGACACCGCGAACTCGGGCCCCATGCTGAAGATTCCCGGGCCGAACTCGGTCATCCCGAAGCCCTGCTTGAAGGGCACCGCGTGCACCGCCTGCCACGCCTGGATGAGCGGCACCGGCAGTGCCGCCCCGCCGCTGGTCATGAAGCGCACCGAAGAGAAGTCCGTCGTCGCGAAGCGCGGCGAGTCGCAGAGCTGCTGGTACTGCGTGGGCACCGCGAAGAACAGCGACACCTTCTCGCGGGGAATCAGCGCGAGCAGCTCCTCCGGCTCCCAGCGGCGCATGATGACCACGGTGCCGCCCGCGGTGAGCAAAGGCAGCGTGTACACGAGCAGCCCGCCCGTGTGGAACATGGGCGTGTGCGTCACCGTGACGTCGCCGGGGCGCACCTCGTGCACCAGCGTGTTGAGCGTGTTCCACGCCACCATGCGGTAGCTGACGCACGCGCCCTTGGAGCGCCCCGTCGTCCCGCCGGTGAACAGCAGGCACAGCGTGTCCTCCTCGGACACGGCGTCGTTGCGCACGGGCGTCGTGGGGCGGTGCGCGAGCACCTGCGCATACGGGGCGGCGCCGGGCAGCCCCTGGGGCTCCAGGGCCACCAGGCGCAGCGAGTCCCCCACGCTCTCGCGCACCTGGGCCACGCCGTCGCGGAAGTCGTCGCCGAAGAGGAGGACGCGCGGGCGGATGGAGCGGACCAGGTCGGTCAGCTCGGCGGCGTGCAGGCGCCAGTTGTAGGGGACGAAGATGGCGCCCAGCTTGCCGCAGGCGAAGAGGGCATCCAGGTACTCGACGCCGTTGTGGGCGACCAGGCCCACGCGGTCCCCGGGCTTCACCCCGGCGACGTCGCGCAGCCAGCCGCCGAGCGCCTCGGCGCGCGCGTTCAGGGCGCGGTAGGTGAAGCGGCCGGCGTCGCCCTTGGCCGTGTCCACCACCGCGACGTGCTCGGGCCAGTACAGGGCGCCCCGCCCCATCCAGTCTCCGATGAACATGCGCGCCTCCAAGGTTCAGGCCGTCCAGCGGTAGAGGGCGGAGGCCATGGCGAGCCCACCGCCGCTGGCACAGAAGGCCACCAAATCCCCCTTCTTCACCTTCCCCTGCACCACCGCGTCATCCAGCGTCATGGGGATGCAGGCCGAGCCCGTGTAGCCCCACTTGTCCATCGTGTAGTGCGCCTTGGCCATGGGCTGGTTGAGCACCTTCATGGTGGCTTCGATGGTGCGCAGGTTGAGCTGGGTGAAGACGAAGAGCTTCACGTCGTCCAGCGTCTGGTCCTGCCGCTTGAGCAGCTGGTCCAGCAGCATGGGCCAGCGCTCCGTGTTGAAGGTGGAGGGGAACTTGCGCACGAACTGCACGGCGGGCTTGCCGCCGGTGAGCGGCAGGGTCTCCGCGGTGGCGGGGCGGTTCGTGCCGCCGGTGTAGATGCCGAGCGCGTCGTGGTACTCGCCGTTGGCGAGCAGCTTGGCGCCCATGAAGCCGGGCTTGTCGCCCGCGCCCAGCACCACCGCGCCCGCGCCGTCCGCGAACAGGGTGCAGGTCTTCTTGTCCTTCCAGTTCACGTAGCGCGTCATGCCGTACGCGCCGACGACGAGGATGCGCCGGTAGCTGTCATCCGCGGCGATGGTCTTCGAGCCCACGTCCAGCGCCGTCACCCAGCCCGCGCACGCGCAGTTGAGGTCGTAGGTGCCGGCGTTGGGGGCGCCCAGCTTGGCCTGCACCACGGAGGACGTGGCGGGGCTCAGGTAGTCGGGCGTGTCGGTGGCGACGATGATGAGGTCCAGCTCCTCGGGCTTCGTCCCGGAGCGCTCCAGGGCCTGACGGGCGGCGGCGACGCACAAATCACTGGTGGCCTGGGAGTCCGCCATGACGTGGCGCTGCTTGATGCCCACGTTCTGCTGGAGCCACTCGTCCACGGGCTCGCCGAGAATCTTCTCGACGTCCGCGTTGGTGAGGACCTTCTCGGGGACGTAACGGCCGGTGGAGAGGATCTGCGCGTATCGCATGTGCTTTCGTCAGCTCCGGGCGCTCCGCGCCGGACGGCGGGCGGGGCGCAGGGTGTTCTTCTTGGCGTTCTTGGTGGGGGCGGCGCGCGAGGGCGCGGCCTTGGCGGCGGGCTTGGAG
>NZ_SRLW01000548.1:0-2935 GCF_006518215.1 Myxococcus sp. AB025B | reverse complement strand
AAGCCGCGGTGGAGGGGGGCGAGGTCGTCTCCGCGGCCGTGGGCGGGCTGCTCGCGGTGGTGGCGGGGTTGTTCCAGTGACCCACCTGCACGGCGCGTCTGAATCCCCTATGCTCGTGACAGGCCCGTGAGACCCGCCGGATCCTGCCGGGTGGAGCGCCGATGATGAACCCAGCAAGTCAGAAGAGCAGCCTGGCGGATGACCGCCGTTCGTTCCCTCGCCTCCAGGCGCCGCTCTATGCGCGCCCGGCGCGACTGAAGTTCGGGGACAAGCAGCGGGTGCTGGATGCGAGCCTCGGCGGCGTGCGCATCTACTCCGACGACGCGTACACCGAGGGCAGCAACCTGGAGGTGGACCTATTCCTGGGGGACGGCACGACGCTGGAGTGTCGCGCGCGCGTCGCGTGGCTGCGCAAGCTGCCCAAGGACGCGGCGGCCGTCTACGAGGTCGGGCTCGCGTTCATGGACGTCACCCCGGAGGCGCTCGAGCGCCTCAAGTCGGTGCTCGTCGCCGAGGACTGAAGGCGCGCCGTCATTCGGGCGGGGTCGTCCAGTCGGCCCAGAGGGCGCGCAGCTCCTGCTCCAGTCCTGGCACCGCCACGGAGCGCAGGCTGCCGCCGCCGCGGAAGAGGGACAGGCCCTCGAAGAAGGCCATCAACAGGGCGGCTCGCCGCTCACGGCGCGCGGGCGTGAGCCCGGGGGTCAGCGGCGTGAGCAGCTCGACGAGCCCCTCGCGATAGCCCGCGTAGAAGACCCCGAGCGCCTCGGCCACCATGGTGTCCCTCGCGGCCAGGGCCCACAGCTCGGCGAAGAGCTGGAAGTGCCGGGGGGACTCCTGGTCCTCCAGGATGGCGTCCAGCGCGTGTCGCAGCCGCTGGTCGGGGTGCGTGCCCGCGCCGTCCATGCGCTCGCGGACGTGGCGGATGGCGGCCTCCAGGTAGCGCGACAGCAGCGCGCGCACCACGTCCTGCCTGGTGGGGAAGTAGTACTGGAGGTTGCCCAGGCTCAGCCCCGCGCGCTGGGCCACGCCGCGCAGGGCGAGGCCCGCGGAGCCCTCCTCCACGAGGACGTCCATGGCCGCGTCGAGGATGCGCTCCACGCGCTCGTGGCCCTTCGCGTGGACGGCGGTGCCCTGGCGGGGCTTCGCGGAGGGGAGCGTGCCGGGCGGCTTGCTCGCGCGGCGGGGGCTCACGCGGCCACCTTCGACGGGACGGGGGCGGCGCCGACGAGCGACTCGTCGAGGCGCACCTGGACGCCGCACGCGCGCAGCGCCGCGAGGGCGTGCTCGGCGCGGGGCTCGTGCTCGGGGAACCACACGCCGGGGGCGTGCGGCGGCGCGCCGTCGACGCCGAGCAGCCGCTCCACGCCGAGCAGCGCGCCCACGGCCGTCAGGTGGGCCTGGCCCTTGGGGTCGACCACCTCGACCCGGACGCGGCCGTGTTCGCCCACCACGTCCGCGACCCAGGCCGCGTCACCGCCCTTGTTGCTGGTGGCGAGCAGCGCGCGGCGCAGGCGCGTCAGGCGGGGATGCTGAAGCAGCTTGAGCACGCCGAGCCGCTGGAGGACCACCAGGGCCCAGGTGGCGGAGTCCGCGTCGAAGCCCATCCGCGTCGCCACGCCGCGCGCGCCCAGCACCGCGGGCAGCGTGGCCTGCTCGGGGGTGTCCAGGCGGAACACCCGCGTGCTCTTCCCGTCGGAGAAGGTCACCTTCCGTCCATCCGTCAGCGGCAGCACGTGGCGCTCCTGGCCGTCCTCCTTCACCTCGAAGGACAGGGCCAGCCGGTCCATGTACTCGAGGGAGTCCGGTCCCGCCACGTCGGCGAGCGCGAAGCGGATGCCCACGTCCACCTGGGCCAGCGCCCCCACGCGCGCGGCGGCCACGGCGACCAGGCGAGGCACCAGCCCCGCCATCCACGAGGAGCCCAGCAGCACGGGCGCGCGAGGGGGCGTGCCCGACAGGCGCAACATCGCGGAGCGCACGCGCGAGGTCCATCGGGTGATGTCCAACAGCGGCACCCCGGCGCGCGCGGCCCAGACGAGGAGGTGGTCCTCGGGGTCGTTCACCAGGGTGACGACGGCGGCGGGCCTGCCCTTGAGCACGGCCAGCGGGTCCCTGGCGCGGATGTCCATCGCCACGCCCTGGGCCAGCCCGAGCTGGGAGGCGAGCGCGGCGGCCTGCTCCTGCCGGCGTCCGGCGATGACCAGCGGCAGCTTCGGGTGCCGCTCCCGCAGGAGCCGGGCGAGCCGGACTCCCACCACGCCATAACCACCCACCAGGACGACGCTTCCCTCGGACTCCATGACGACTCCCGTGCACGGACACGGACCGTCCGTGCCTCACGGGAGGACGATATAGGTCGCTCGACCTAATTTTCACGACAATCGTCCGGGAGCCGGAGGTGGACGGGGGGAAGGTGTTCCGGACAGGGGGATGGCCCATCGCCATCATCGTCTCGGAGGAGAGCAAAGCAGCCTTGGAGCGCATCAGGGCGACCGGAACGAAGGACACGACGCACCTCTCCTCCCGGCCTCGACAAGGAAGCCAGCAACCCGGTACCTGGAGATGACCGCGAGGGGGCGGCTCAGCAGACCTTCGTCACGATGCCGACGCCCACGGTGCGGCCGCCGTCGCGCACCTCGAAGCGCAGCGTCTCCTCCAGCGCGACGGGGTCGGTGAGCTCCACCAGCAGCAGGAGGCTGTCGCCCGGCTTCCCCAGCCGCTCCCCCTCCAGCAGCTTCACCGCCCCCATCATGTCCGTCCCATGGAGGCAGAACCGCAGGCGGTCATCGTCGAGCAGCACGCCGTGTCGCCCCCCATCGGCCCGGGGCAGCAGGTAGACCCGCGCGATGAACCGGTGGTGCGCGCGGATGCTGCCGGGCCTGGCCAGCACCTGCCCACGCTTCAGGCTCCAGCTCTCCAGGCCACGGACCTGCAC
>NZ_SRLW01000547.1:0-3007 GCF_006518215.1 Myxococcus sp. AB025B | reverse complement strand
CCCGGATAGCGCCCGGCCCCGAGGTCCGGGTCCGGCACCTCGATGCGCACCCGGCCCGCCTCCGTGAGCCCCGCCTTCAGGTGGCGGAGGATGAGGATGAGCGGCTCGTCGTGGAAGCGGCGCGCGGGGAGCAAGGCATCGGGGTGGCGGGACATCGCGCGGGCAGCGTACCTCGACGCGGCACCGCGGGACGCGGTGCGTTGGCGCCCGTCCCTCTGACCGGGGCTCAACATCCCTCGCTCGCCCTCCGGCCTCTCGACGAGGCTCGCGTTGACGGGTCCGCGTTGGTCGCTTTCTCATTCTAAGCATGAAAATCACGACCATCTCGATTGCATCCCTCGGTCTGCTCGTCACCGCGTGTGGAGGGGGCCTGGAGCCCGACGACGGCGCGCTCCAGACGCGCGAGCAGGCGGCCTTCTCCGGCGTCAACGGCGAGTACTGTCTGGTGAGCGCGTACAACTGCAAGCTGCGGGTGAGCGGGGGCAACCGAGTCCCCACCAACAACCCGGCGGACGACAACTGGGGGCTGGTGACGGGCGTGCCCATCCGAGACGGCAACGGCACCGTGGTGGGCACCAACACGCGCTCGAGCGCCGCCTTCAACTACGGCCAGACGCGCACCTTCGCCGGGGAGCTGCACGCGTTCGCCGTCTCCACGTCCAATTCGAGCGCGGGGTGGCTGCCCATCTCCAGCATCCTGGGGCGCACGTCCTTCGAGCAGAAGGTGGGCCATGTCTCCGCCCTGGGCGCGGGGCTGGCGAAGCTGGGCTGCTACGCCGTGCGCAACACGCATGACCCGGTGCTCGAGTTCAAGAAGGTCGTCTACGACAGCGACGCCACCCACGAGCGCGCCGGAGACTACCTGCCGCTGGTGCGCGCCAACGGGCAGCGCTCCGTCAACCTGGTCTTCAACGTGCCCGGCATGGCGCTGGGCGGCCCCGCGGTGGACCACTTCCCCGCGGGCACGAAGTTCCAGCGCCTGGACGTGCCCACCGAGCACGGCGTGCCCTCCATCGACATCCCCCTCTGGGTCCAGGACAGCGTGGGCCGCTACCGCCAGCAGTCGGGGGAGATGAAGTTCCTCTACGGCTACGTCATCGCGGCCACCGGCACCAAGCGCAACGGCTGGATGGCCTACGACGCGCTCCAGGTCAGCTCCGGCTGTCCTTGAGCGCCGTCGTCGGCTCGGCGGTCCGCGTACACGCTCACGCGGACTGCCGCTGGCTCAGCGCGACGCTGCCCAGGATGAGCGCGCCGGCGACCGCCATGGACAGCGTCACCGGCTCGCCGAGCAGGAGCCACGCCCAGGCCACGCCGAACAGGGGCAACAGGTAGGTGACGGTGACGGCGCGGGAAGCGCCGATGCGCTGGATGAGCCGGTAGTACATCGCGTAGCCCAGCCCCGTGCAGAGCATCCCCAGCGCCGCGGCCGACAGCCAGGACACGCTCCGGATGGGCTGCACGGGCCAGGTCGCGATGGCGAACGGCAGCGTCAGGAGCGCCGCGCAGCCCAGCGTCGCCGCCGCGACGGCGCCCGCCGGCACCCCCTGCAGGTGCCGGCGCACCAGGTTCGCCGAGATGCCATAGAAGAAGGCGGCCGTCAGCGCGGCGGCCACGCCCAGTCCGGGGCTGGCGCCTTCAATCTTCCCGCTGGCCAGCACCACCACGCCCGCGAAGCCCACCACCAGCGCCACCCCACGGCGAGAGCCGATGCGCTCGCCGTAGAAGAGGAAGGCCACCAGCGCGGTGAAGAGCACCGTCATGCTGTTGCTGATGGCGCTGATGCCCGCGGGCACCCGCTGCGCCGCCCAGGCGAAGAGCGCGAAGGGCACCGCCGCGTTGAGCGTCCCCACCAGCGCCAGCTTGGGCCAGTGCGCCGGGGTGATGGAGGCGCGCGCGCGCAGCAGCAGGGGCAACAGCACCAGCGCGCCCAGCACCAGCCGCACCGCCACGAGCGGCAGGGGCCCGAAGTCCGGCGCCGCGATGCGCATGAACATGAAGGACGAGCCCCACAGGGCCCCCAGCAAGCCCAGCTCCAGGAAGGTCAGCCAGGCACCGGGCAACGTCGGGACGACGGGACGGACAAGCGAGGGTGTGGTCATGGGCGGTTCACCAGGTGGAGCGAGGCACGAATCTGACTCCGGTCGCTCCCTTATCTGCGCCCCTGGCGCGGGAGTCACAACCGCATGGTTTTGAGGTCAGCCGCGCGTATGATTTGAGGCTCCCATGACGCTTCCCACGGCATGGCTGCCGGCCCTGGCGGCCTTCGAGGCGGCCGCGCGGCACCAGAACTTCGCCCGCGCGGGCCAGGAGCTGCACCTGACGGCCAGCGCCGTCAGCCACCACGTGCGCAAGCTGGAGGGGATGCTCGGCGTCACCCTCTTCCAGCGCCACGCGCGCGGCGTGGAGCTCACCGTGGAGGGGCGCCAGCTGGCGGACGCGGCGAGCGGCGCGCTGACGGACATCCATGACGTGGTGCGCGAGCTGTCGGACGCCCGGAGCGAGCGCCACCTGGTGCGCGTGACCACCATGCACTCCCTGGCGCACACGTGGGTGGTGCCCCGGCTGGCGGACTTCAACGCCCAGCATCCCCGCCTGCGCGTGCGCATCGACTCGGAGACGGCGCTGTCGCGCTTCGAGGAGGGCGGCCCGGACCTGGGCATCCGCTACGGCCTGGGCCACTGGCCCGGGATGACCGCCCACGCGCTGATGCCCGACGCCATGTTCCCGGTGGCCTCCCCTCGCCTGCCCGGCGTCGACGCGGTGCGCACGCCCGCGGACATCCCCCGGCTGCCCCTGGTCGAGGACCTGGCGCGGCAGAGCTGGCCGGACTGGCTGCGCGCCGCGGACGTCCACGGGGCCACGCTGGACGTGCGCCACACGTTCAGCGACACCACCAACGCGATGCAGGCCGCCGTGTGGGGCCTGGGCGCGGCGCTCGCCCGGGAGCGCGTCTGCGAGACCTTCCTCGCCGACGGCAGCCTCCTGCGACTGCCCGGCCCCGCGC
>NZ_SRLW01000546.1:0-3035 GCF_006518215.1 Myxococcus sp. AB025B | reverse complement strand
CTCGGAGAGGTGTATAAGAGACAGCACCAGCACCTTGCGGTGGTTGCGCGCCAGGTTCTCGTCCGCGGGCAGCGGGCGGAACAGGTGCGCCCGACACCCCGCCGCCTCCAGCCTCGGCTTCACCTCCGCCTCGAACCCCGCGCTGCCGAACGGGTCCACCAACACCCGACACGCCACGCCCGCGCGGGCGCGCTCGGCCATCGCCTCCACCATCCGGTCCGAGGCCCGCCCCGGCCGCCAGATGAACATCACCAGGTTCATGGAGACCTTCGCCCGGCGAACCTCCTCCACCATGACGTCGAACACGTCCCCGTTGTTCGTCCACGTCAGGTGGTTGCCCGGCGCCATGCGCACGCCCACCGTCTGGTAGAGCGCCACCGCGAAGTCCGGCCCGCGCGAGCCCACCTCGCCCTTGAGCTGGAACACCCGCGGCCGCTCCTTCGTGCACGCGACGGGACACCCCGTCACGGCCACCGCCGCCACCACCAGCCACGCCATCCACCACCGCATGCCCCTCCCAGCTAGGCACTGGCGGCCCCCGCTTCACCCCCGGGGACGAGACAAATGTTCACCGGAGGATGTCTCGACCCACCCAGGACCTCGGCAACCTGTCGGATGCGGCGCGCGCTGTCGGCTGGCTAGCATGCCGCCCGCCTTGGACACCCGCGAGCCGCTCGTCTTCCCCCAGAGCTTCGAAGGACTCATCCGCGCGCTGGGAGACCAGCTCGACGAGCGCTGTGTCGGACGGCTCAAGCAGGTGGGCGTCGACACCCAGGGCAAGCTCGCCCCCGCCTATCCCCTGGAGGTGTGGCTGGGCGCGCTCAAGGTCGCCGCCGACACGCTCGCCCCCCAGCTTCCCCTGGAGGAGGGCGCCGCCGTCGTGGGCCGCCGCTTCGTGGAGGGCTTCAGTGGGACGCTCATCGGCGGGGCGCTGCTCACCACCGTGCGCCTGTTGGGCCCTGAACGCATGCTCGCGCGCATGACGCGCAACCTGCGCACGGGCACCAACTACCTGGAGGCCACGCTGGAGCCCCGAGGGCCCGGGCACTACGCGCTCACCTGCCGCCCCGTCGTGGTGGCGGGCTTCTACGTGGGCCTGTTCCTGGCGGGCCTGGAGGCCAGCGGCGCTCGCCACCCCTCCGTGCAGGTGGTCCGTCGGCAGGGCGAGGAAGCGGTGTACGACATCGCCTGGAGCTGAGCGTCCTCCGCCGGGGCGTGATAGGGGAGCGGCGTCCATGTCCACGACGCCCTCTTCGTCCTCCGCCCGGTTCTCCGACACCCAGGTCCAGCTCTCCACCACGCTGCGCGCCCTGGCGGCGCGACTGCCCGAGTCGCTCACGGTGCGCGAGCTGATGCAGGCGTGCGGCGAGCAGGGCCTGCTGCTCTTCTGCTGCATCCTGACCTTCCCCTTCCTGCTGCCCGTGTCCATCCCGGGCGTCTCCACCGTGTTCGGCGCGCTCATCGTGCTCATCGGCGTGGGCGTGACGCTCAACCGGGTGCCGTGGCTGCCGCGCAAGCTGCAGGAGAAGATGCTGTCGCGCGCGTCGCTGCAGCCCGCGCTGGAGAAGGGCGCGGACGTGTTCACCAAGGTGGACCGGCTGAGCAAGCCGCGCCTGCTCGCGCTCACCCACGGCGCCAGCACCAACCGCTTCAACGGGTTCATGCTCTTCGTCGCCGGCGTGCTGCTGATGATGCCCTTCGGCTTCGTGCCCTTCAGCAACACCCTGCCCGCGCTGGCCGCGCTGTTCTTCGCCATCGGCATCCTGCAGCGCGACGGCTACGCCATCCTGGCGGGCCACGGCATGACGCTGGGCACCATCATCTACTTCGGCGCCCTCATCTTCGGCGCCGTCCAGGGCGGCCGCAGCCTGGCCAGCCTCATGGGCGGCTGATACTCCTGGTGGGGGGGCCTCCTGCCCCAGGGGGCAACGGGAAGTCCGGAGGGTGCCGGGTGTGTAACAACCCGTGTATCACTGGAAGGAAACCAACCCCCCGGATTCCCTGAAACTTCGTTATCATCGCCGGCGGGCGGCCCCCCGCACATGCGTTACATCCCACTCGATGCGCCACAGCCTCGTTCCGAGGAACCCGCGCGCCTGTCCGGCGACGGCGAGGTCGTGGGCGGCCGCTACCGCATCATGGAGTTCCTGGGGCGGGGCGGCGCGGGCACGGTGTGGCGCGCGCAGGACCTGCTGACGGGCCCGGTCGCCATCAAGCGGCTGCACAAGACGGTGGAGGACCTGGTGCGGCTGCCGCCGGGGGAGAACACCCCGTCCTCGGCGGCCCGGCACGAGCTGGCGCTGTCCCTGGCGCACGAGTTCCAGACGCTCGCCTCGGTGCGCCACCCGCATGTCATCAGCGTGCTGGACTACGGCTTCGACGCCGAGCACCGGCCGTACCTGGCCATGGACCTGCTGGAGGACGCGCGGCACCTGGTGAAGGCCGGCGCCCACCAGCCGCTCGACGTGCAGGTGGAGCTCCTGGTGCAGACGCTCCAGGCGCTCGCGTACCTGCACCGCCGGGGCATCATCCACCGGGACCTGAAGCCCGCCAACGTGCTGGTGGCGCGCGGCCAGGTGAAGGTGCTCGACTTCGGGCTCGCGGTGGGGCGCGAGCAGGTGCACCACGCGCAGCCGGGCGGCACGCCGGGCTACCTGGCGCCGGAGCTGTTCGAGGACGAGCCGCCCTCGGAGGTGACGGACCTCTTCAGCGTGGGCGCCATGGCGTGCCAGATGATTTTCGGGCGGCTGCCCTTCGACGGGAGGGCGCCGGCCGCGCCCGCGGACTTCCCCGACGCGCTGCACGCGGTGCTCGAGCGCATGGTGTCGAAGGACGCGCGCGAGCGGCCCCGGAGCGCGGACGAGGTGATTGCCGCGCTGTGCGCCGCGACGCGCCGGCCGCTGCCCGCCGAGTCCGTCACCACGCGCGAGAGCTTCCTGCAGGCCGCGCGCTACGTGGGCCGCGCGCGCGAGCTGTCGCTCCTGTCGTCCGTGCTGGACCAGGCGCTGCTGGGGCGCGGGGGCGGGCTCCTGGTG
>NZ_SRLW01000545.1:0-3052 GCF_006518215.1 Myxococcus sp. AB025B | reverse complement strand
GGGATGTGCAGGGGCACGTCGCGGCGGGGGCTGATGAGGCCCGGGCGGATGCCCTTGCGCGCGACGTCGGGGCCCTTCTTGCGCGCCTCGACGGTGTCGGCGCCACGGTGGCACTTCTTGTACTTGGTGCCGCTGCCGCACCAACAGGTGTCATTGGGGCCGGGCAGGACGGCGGGAGGGGTACGGGGAATGGCGGTGGTCATCACTCAACTCCGATGGAAGCCGTGTCGGACCTGCGGGCACGAAGCCAGCGCATCACCTGGGGACGCAGCCACAGGCGTGGGCGTCCGGTGCCCAGGTCCAGGATGGGGCGGGGCATGTCCGGGTAGCGGCGCAGATAGGTGCTGACGCTGTTGGTGTGGCGAAGCTGCAGCAGGCCGGCCACGCCCTGGGCGTCGATGAGGTCTTCCGTCTTCACCATGGGACACATGAGGGGATTGTCTATACCCGTAGACACGCCCGGGCGCACGGGTTCTTTCCGCCCCCTCGGCGGGTGGCCTGCCGGGCGACCTGTGGGTGACAGGGTGCGGGGTGCCACCAGGGGGGCCGTCGCTCGCCTGGACCACGGCCGCGTCAGCGGATGAGTGTTAATGCGCACGCTATTTGATGGTTCCACGGCGTTCCACGGACCGGCTCGTTGATGGGTACCTTCAGCAAGCGTGCGGAACCACTGGAGTCCATTACGAGCGTGCACCACCGGGTGTCACCGCCGATGCTGGGCGCGCCTTGAGGCGATTCCCCTGAGGGAATCGACGGTTGCAGCCTGAGCCGGAGCACGAGGCGGCTCAAGGCTGCCCGGAGGGCACCGCCGCCAGGCGGCCGTAGGGCCTTGAACCGACTGGGATTCCGGCGTCCATCAGCCAGTCGACGCACCCGCCCATCAACAAGCGCGCTCGGTAACACAGGACGAACGGGGCGAGGATGGAGACCTTGGTGGACCGATAGTTTCCGAAAACCTGTATCCAGAACCCTTGGCCCGAAGGGGGGTCGACGTCATCACTCAAGGCAAGAGTCCAGTGCGTCAGCAGCGCCGCTGGGGTCAGTGGAATCTTCACCACGGCTCGGACACTCGAGGATGCGGATGACACTCACTCGGTGGTGCTCGGATGCAATCTGGCATACTGAGACACACCGCTGGGAACCGAGCCGCCCAGGCAGAATGTGAGAATGCGTCCCGTGGCGGAGCAATCCACCACGGGAGGCAGTTGGCGGGAAGTGGCCCAGGCTCTACATGTGCCCAGGCTGACACCTGGGCACCGATTGGGAGGGACTCCGCAACGCAGCGTCCGACCTTCTCCTATTGAGCAAACTCCGATGGGATTTCCCAAGCAAAAATAGCAACACACCCAGCTTCCCGGTTCACCACCACGCGATACCTGCCGGCAGGGAACTCTGCGACATCCCCAGCGGCGAGCTCGACAGCTTGCGTGCCGAATTCCATCTGGCAGTGCCCAGCCAACACGTAGAACGTACCGGCCCGCATGACGCCGCCGAAATCCGTCCCCGGCAAATACCGCTCAACGCGCACCCGATACTTCTTCGCGGGCAAGTGCAGAGCGCGCACACTCTCTTCCGAGAGAGGTTTACTGGAGAGTTCGGACCAGTGGCGTACCGTAGCCTGTTTGGGTTCCATCATGCACCTCATTTCGGTTACCGGAAGATAATGCCAATCTCGGCGAACGCAGCTCGAGCATACGCCACGCTCTCCTCAGTTGGCATGAAATGGCCGCTTTGGGCATTGATACTGAGGCCAAAGTACTTGCGGCCCGTACGGGCAATTTCAGCCTCGCCCGCGGTAAGAACCGCACTCCCACCGGATAGGACTGCGTGCTTGATCTCCACTCCCATGTAAGTGTGCGGGGCGACGATGAGCTTACCCGACTCCAGCACCACGAACTTTATCTTCTCACCACTGTCGACAAGCGCTTTGAAACCACGAGCGCCCGCCTCCATGATGGGAGCCCTCACACTCTCCGCGTCTGCTATCTCCCCCGCGAGCCTCTCGGGCATCGTATTAGGGAACAGCCGCCTCGCAATCGACGAGATGTTGTGAACCCACGCGGTGGACTCGCCCACGAAATACGTGTGAGCGTCTTCCACCTCGAAGTTGAAGACCGGCTTGCGCTCCGCGGAGGTCGCGACAGAGACCACGCGCATGCGCTCTCCCATGGCGGACTCAACCTCATCCCCCCACCTGAGCGACTGCGCATCCGTCCAGCCTCGCCCCACGACACCGAATGGGTGCTCCGCCGTCACCCCGAACGATTCACGGGTGCCATCGGGTGATTCCAGCATGACTTCGAGCACGACCATCGCGGGCTTGATGAAGGTTTTCGACACCTGGTGCCAGCCTGGAACCTTCGTCTCCTCATCCCAGGCCCACACCCAGTCTCCCACCGCCACTTCCTCGATAGGCACCAACCCCTTCGCAGTAAGGACGGGTGTGTCCGCGATGAAGCAACCTCCCAGTGCGAGTCTCGCGGCGATGCCCACTTCCGATTTCAGCAGAGGGCCTGCCGCAGCCACGACGACAGGTGCCACCCCCTTGATGACGCCGCCTATCACCTTCGCCGGGACAAAAGAGAGCCCCACCTCGAACACTTCACTGCCGAGGTTGTCCGTCTTGCCGCGCATCAACGACAGCATCAGGTTGAGCGTCGACGTGGCAACCCCCACAACAGGTGCGTAGGCCCACTTCGTCTCACGCGCCCAGCCCTGCAGGTCGTCCATCTGCTTGTCACTGAAGGCGAATAAGCCGCGTCCATCCCCCACACAGAACTGGCAGGAGGACTGCACGACACCCGGAGCGGTTCCTCCATTCATGTCGGCGCCACCCGCGATGGCCGCGGGGCTGCTGTCACCGCCATCGGAGCTGTTGCCAACTTCCGTCGCCGCACCGTTGACCGAGCCCGCCGTTGGAGAGATCCTCAATGGTCAGGTGAAAACCGGCCAAAGAGGGTCCCGTCAAAACCGGCCAAAGAGAGAGGGCCGAGACAGGAGGACTCCTACCCTGCGGACTCGGCGGACCGCAACTCCATGGCCCCCTTGGTGC
>NZ_SRLW01000544.1:0-3070 GCF_006518215.1 Myxococcus sp. AB025B | reverse complement strand
CGTCTTCGCCAGCACCTTCGTGATGGCCGCCGTCAGCGACGTCTTGCCGTGGTCCACGTGTCCGATCGTGCCGATGTTCACGTGGGGCTTGTTACGCTCGAACTTCTCCTTGGCCATGACACTCCTCTAAAAAATGGAGCCCTGAACCAGGATTGAACTGGTGACCTCATCCTTACCAAGGATGCGCTCTGCCAACTGAGCTATCAGGGCTTGGCGATGCTATGAACTACAACGTTTGGAGCGGGAAATGGGATTCGAACCCACGACATTCAGCTTGGAAGGCTGACGCTCTACCAACTGAGCTATTCCCGCAATGCCGAGTGGAGGGAGATGGATTCGAACCATCGAAGGCGTAGAGCCGGCAGATTTACAGTCTGCTCCCTTTGGCCGCTTGGGTATCCCTCCAGAATTTTGAACCACCGACTTCAACTGCCCCCCGCACTGCTCGTCCCGGGCCCTCATCCGCGGCCCCGTCCTGCTTGGCCGGCGGCGGGACTTGAACCCGCGACCTACTGATTACAAATCAGTTGCTCTACCGACTGAGCTACACCGGCACTCATCGGCTCCTGCCCTACCCCACCTGCACCGAAGCCGTCAACCACCCGACTCCGATGTGCGAGGCGCGCCCTTTTAGAAGTCCCCATCACCCAAGTCAAGGAGATTGATCCCGGGTTCAGACCGACTAACGGGAGGAGCTGCTCCCCCGCTGGCGGGCGACCTCGTATAGCAGAATGCCGGCCGAAACGGACGCATTGAGTGAACCGACCTGACCCGCCATGGGAATCCGCAGGCGGTGGTCGCAGTGCTTGAGCACACCCTCCCTCACCCCTCCCCCCTCGGCGCCCACGACGAGGGCCAGGGGCCCGTCCAGCCGGGCGCTCCACATGGGCTCGGTCGCGTCCACGTCGGCCGCAGCCACCCAGAGCCCCGCCTCCTTCAGCTGATCCAGGGCGCGCGAGATGTTCACCACGCGGGCGATGAGGCAGTGCTCCACCGCTCCGGCGGAGGCCTTGGCCACCGTCCCCGTCACCTGGACGGCCCGGTCCTTGGCGATGACCACCCCATGCGCCCCGAGCGCATGGGCCGACCGGATGATGGCCCCCAGGTTGTGAGGATCCTGGATGCCGTCGAGCACCACCACGAGCGCGGGCCGCTTGCTGACCTGGGCCGCGTCGAGGAGGTCCTCGAGCTCCGCGTACTTGAAGCCCCTGAGCTCCAGCACCACGCCCTGGTGCACGCCACCGTCGGCCATGACCGCCAGCCGCTCGCGCGTCACCTTCTCGACACGGACGCCCGCATCCCGGGCGCGGCTGAGCAGCTCCCCCGCGGCCTTGGCCGCGAGCTGTCCCTCCACGATGAACAACCGCTCGACCTCATCCGGCCGGGCCCGCAGGGCCTCGAGGACCGGATTCACCCCATAGACGTGGCGCGCGGAGGAATCTCCCCCCTCGCGCTCGCCTCGACCACCTCGGGAGGAACGCTCACGCATGGGGACTAGAGGACCTCGACAGGGACGGAGAGGGTCTTCTGCTGACGGGCGCAGATCTTCTCCGTGCAGATGAAGAAGACGAGCTTGGCGTCCACCGAGCCCTTGCCCGCGGCGGCCGCGGTGAAGGGGACCTCGAAGCGGGGGTCGGCGAACTCCTGACCCGCGGCCTTCTTGGAGACCGAGTCCTCGCGGCCCAGCTTCTCCTTGGCCACGGTGAGCTGGGTGCCCTTCACGTCCAGCTTCAGCGGGGCCTCCTCGGAGACATGCGCGCCGGACTTCGTCTTCACCGAGACCACGAACACGCCCTTCTCTCCCGCCTTCACCTGGGAGGAGGAGCCGTCGGTGGACACGTCATAGAGGCTGGCGGGGTCCACCTCGTTCGCGGACGCCGGGGCCGCCCAGACGCAGGCCACCAGCAGGGCGGCGACGGAGGTGACGCTTCGGATGTGCGACATGGCTGGGTCTCCTGGATGCGGGGGTTGCGTATCACGCCTCGACGTGAGGTGCCGGGATTCTGTTCACGCGCCCTCCGAGCCGCTCCGCGGCGCACGGCTCGCGCGCTTCTTGCGCGGTGATGGGACGAGGGCACTCGCGAGCGGGCTCGGTGGGAGCAGGTCCGGCATCGACACAGGCTCCGCGCCCGCGACCAGCTCCTCGGCCCGGATGATGATGGGGGTGGCCAGGTCCATGCCCGTCACCGCCTCCATCTCCGGCAGCGCGGGAGAGCTGTTCACCTCGAAGACCTTGGACTGGCCCTGGACGTCCAGGAGGTCCACGGCCGCGACCTCCAGGCCCACCAGCCGGGTGGCCTTCTCCGCCGTGGCCCGCTGCCCCGGGGACAGGTCCATCTCCTCCAGACGCGCGCCCTTGATGAGCGTGTGGGCGAGCCGGCCCGGGCGAGGACGCCTGCGGACGGCCGCGATCGCCTTGCCGCCCACCACCAGCACGCGCACATCCTGGCTGGTGCTCTTCACGTACTCCTGCATCACCAGGTTGTGCCCCAGGCCCAGCACCGCCTCGAGCGCGGCCTCCAGGGACTGGAGGCTCTCGCACACCATCACCCCGTGCTTCTCCTGCCCCTGCAGCAGCTTCACCAGGACGGGGACACCGCCCACCAGGCCCACCATCTCCTTGAGCTGGGCGGCGTCGCGCGCCATCACCGTGGCGGGGATGTCGATGCCATGCGCGGACAACAGCTGCAGCGAGCGCATCTTGCTGCGCGACTGCGCGATGGCCTGCGCGTGGTTCACCAGCGGCACGCCGTGGAGCGCGAACTGGTTCACCACCGCCAGGCCATAGGTGTTGATGGACTGGGCGATGCGCGGCAGCACCACGTCCGTGGGCGCCAGCTTCTTGCGGTCGTAATAGAGGGTGGCGCTTCCCCCTCCATCCAGGTGCATCTGCACCCGGAGAGGGTTGAGAACGCGGAGCTGATGCCCCCTCGCGCGCCCCGCCTCGACAAGACGTCGGGTGGACGGAATGGAAGCGGAGCGCGAGAGAAGGGTGACTTTCATGGGCAGGGGCGGCAACCGGGCCGGAGGCGGACGGGACCTATAATCCCCACCACCCCCGGGGTAAAGC
>NZ_SRLW01000543.1:0-3071 GCF_006518215.1 Myxococcus sp. AB025B | reverse complement strand
CCACCCGGGCACTCACGCCTTGCTCGGCCAGCAAGCCCTGAAGCCGCAGCGCGCGGGCGCGCAGTTCCTGGGATGACTGGGCGAGCAGTCTGTACGTGGGCACGGCCCCTGGCTTGCCGTCCCGATACAACTCCAGCGTGGCCTCCAACGCGGCCACCGTCAGCTTGTCCACCCTCAACGCCCGGGTGAGCGGATGCGCCTTGATGCGCGCGAGCAACGCCGAGCGTCCCACCACCACGCCCGCCTGCGGCCCGCCCAACAGCTTGTCCCCCGAGAACGCCACCACATCCGCTCCCTCGGCGACCACCTCGGCCACCGTGGGCTCCTGTCCCATCCCCTCTCCCACCATGGGGACCAGCGCCCCCGAACCCAGGTCCTGGAACACGGGCACCCCGCGCTCCCGGCCCAGCGTCGCGAGCGCTCCCACGCTCGCCTCCTCGGTGAAGCCCACCACCGCGAAGTTGGAGCGGTGCACCTTCACCAAGAGGCCCGTGTCGTGGCCCACCGCGGCCGCGTAGTCGGACAGCCGCGTGCGGTTGGTGGTGCCCACCTCCACGAGCCGCGCGCCGGACTGCCGCATGACGTCCGGCACCCGGAAGCCTCCGCCAATCTCCACCAGCTCCCCGCGCGACACGACACACTCGCGGCCGGACGCCAGCGCGGCCAGCACGAGCAGCACCGCGCCCGCGCAGTTGTTGACGACGAGCGCGTCCTCCGCGCCGGTGAGCTGACGCAAGAGCCCCACCACCGGCGCGTAGCGGCTGCCCCGCTCGCCCTCGTCCAGGTCGTACTCGAGATTCGAATAGCCCCGCGCCACCTCGGCCACCCGCGCCACCGCCTCCGGCGCGAGCGGCGCGCGTCCCAGGTTGGTGTGCAGCACCACGCCCGTGGCGTTGAGCACCGCGCGCAGCCCCGGCGTGGACAGCGTGGTGAGCGCCTCGCCCACGTCCGCGTCGTCGAAGGGGCGCGGGTCGCCCTGGAGCAGGCGCGCGCGCACGCGGTCCACGGCCAGCCGCAGCGCGGACACGGCCCTGGCGCGGGGAACACCGGACAGCAGCGGTTCCAGCGACGGCCGTCGCAGGAGCTGCTCGATGGAGGGGAGTGCGCGCAGCAGCGCGTTCTTCCCGCCGTCTACGCTGTTCGACGGGGGGCCCACGCTCGCGAGTCTAGGAGACGCACGCCCCGCACGCCAAGCCAGCGGCGGTGTCAGCCAGGTGACGTCCCGCTCACGCGCGGGCGTCTTCCTGGATTCCCCGCTCGACTCACGGCGCCGTCAGATAGAGGCTGATCTCCTCGGTGGCGCCGGGCAGGCGCATGTGCCGCTCGAAGCGCAGGCCCATCCGCTCCAGCAGCTTGATGGAGCTGACGTTGTCCTTGGAGACGATGGCCGCGACGCGCGAAATCTTGTGGTCCTCCCGGGCGTGGCGCAGCACCGCCTCTGCGGCCTCCCGCGCGTAGCCCTGGCTCCAGTAGGCGGGCTTGAACGCGAAGCCGATGTCGGGGTGCTCCAGCGAGTCGCGCTTGAGCAGGCCGCACAACCCCATGGGCACGCCGTCCTGCCGGCCCTCCACCAGGTACAGCCCGTAGCCCAGCTGGGCGTACTGCGTCAGGGGTACGTTGGTGATGTAGTCGTGCGCGCCCTCGAGGGTGCGCACGCCACGGTCTCCGATGAAGCGCAGCCACGCGGGCTCGTTCAACATCCCCAGGATGAAGTCGGCGTCCTCATGCGTCACGCGACGCAGGACGAGCCGCTCCGTCTCCACCACTTTCATGAGAAGCTTTCTCCGCGAAGCCCGTGCACTTGTAGGAGCGATACATGTGTCGCGCCCACTCGCGAGCCCACCTCGGAGGATGTACCAAGGATGTCCACCGCCTCAAGCCCCGACGCCCGCTTCCAGATTGAAGTCCTCAAGCTGCTGCTCCAGGTCGCCAGCGGAGACGAGGGGGTCAGCCGGGAGGAGATCGACCACATCATGGCCACGGCCCGGGGGATGAGCGTTCCCCTGCCGGACCTGGAGCAGCTGGCGAAGTGCCTGCAGAATGGGACCCCGCTGCCCGCGCCCAACCTGGGCATCCTCAAGACCGACCCGAAGGCGGTCATCGACGCGGCGCATGACCTCATCGCCAGCGACGGGCACATCCACCCGAGCGAAATCGAGATGCTGCGTCAGCTCCGCGAGCTGCTCGGCGTGGCGGCCTGACACCTCGGAGCGGGGCCACCGGGACGCATTGCGCGTCCCGGCGCTCTGCCTGCACGACGACTACGGGTCGACCTCGTCGACCTCCAGCTCACTGCCCGCGCCGCTCAGCAGCTCGAGCAGCTCCGCCGCGCCACCCTCGCTGTCGACCAGCGCCGTCAGCTTGCCGCCGCCGAGGAACTGCATGATGAACTGCTTCTGCATCTCCGCCCGCCCCCCCTGGACCTCGCCCAGGACGGTGAGCGTGTGCGGCTCATCGTGTCCGACGATGCGCTCGGAGATGTCACAGTTCCCCAGCACGAGCACGTTGGCGTGGAGCTCCGCCGTGCCGACCCGCAGGTCACCCAGGACGAGCATCCCGCCCGGCCCCTTCAACACCAGCGTCTCCACATCCACGTTCCCCGTCACCACCACGCAGTCGTTCGAGGCGAACGTCCGGGAGGTGTCCTTCAGGTTTTCGTGGAGGTCGATGCCATCCCGCAGCATCGAGAAGATATCGACGGGCGCGGCCAACAGGCCGTCCTCGTCCAACGTGGTGAGCTGCTCATCCGCGGCCTCGAGGGCCTCTGCACGATCTTGGAGCTTCTTGGGGAAAGGAGTCATGTACCCCTCCGTCCATATCGCGAATCCCGCTCCCGGGAAGCAGGAAGAGACCATCCCCCACGAACATGGTGAACGCGCGCCAATGGACAGGTGGCTCGCCTCGTCGCACCCCGGGCAGGTGACCGCCCGCCCGGACAAGCACGGACGGTCACAGCCCCGGAGTCACCCGTCGCTCACGGCCGCAGCTTGACGTGCAGCAGATCCAGCCGGCGCGAGGTCGGCGTGTACCAGGTGCCATCCAGCTCGATGGACCGCCCCAGGTCCCCCGTC
>NZ_SRLW01000542.1:0-3071 GCF_006518215.1 Myxococcus sp. AB025B | reverse complement strand
GACACGGACCAGGACGGCATCGTCGACAGCGAGGACCGCTGCCCCAGCGAGCCCGAGGACCTGGACGGCTTCGAGGACGCGGACGGCTGCCCGGACCCGGACAACGACAGGGACGGCATCCCCGACACGGCCGACGCGTGCCCGCTGGAGGCGGAGACCATCAACGGCGTGAAGGACGAGGACGGGTGCCCCGACCAGGGCACGTCGAGCGTGCGCCTGGAGGGCTCGCGCATCGTCATCCTGGAGAAGGTCTACTTCGCCACGGGCAAGGACGTCATCCTGCCCAAGTCGTTCAGCCTGCTCGCGCAGGTGGCCTCGGTGCTCAAGGCGAACCCGCAGCTCCAATTGGTGCGCGTGGAGGGCCACACCGACAGCCAGGGCTCGGACGCGAAGAACCTGGACCTGTCGCAGCGCCGCGCCAACAACGTGCAGGCCTTCCTGGTGAAGTCAGGCATCGCGCCGGAGCGCCTGGAGGCGGTGGGCTTCGGCGAGACGAAGCCGGTGGACACCAACAAGACGCCCAAGGGACGCGAGAACAACCGCCGCGTCGAGTTCAACATCGTGAAGGCCGCCGACTCCTCGGCGGGGGAGGCCACGCCATGAGTCGGTCCACTTCCTGGCTGATGGTGCTGACGCTCTCGGGCTCGCCCGTGCTCGCGCAGTCGCGGGGCGAGGAGCCGTGCGGCGGCGTGCGCTTCAACAATGGCCGCGTGGAGCTGGGCCGCACGCTCGCGCCCCAGGGCCCCGAGACGGAGCAGTGCCTGAAGCACGTGGGACAGGCGCTCGTGGCGCGTCCCGCCATCCGCTCGGTGACGGTGGCCGCCCGGCTGCCGGACGCGGAGCGGCTGGGAGGCCAGGGCCTCGCGGTGGCGAAGGCGGCGGCGCAGGTGCTGGTGGCGGCGGGCGTGCCCCAGACGCGCGTGTCCGTGGTGGCGCCTCCCGCGGTGCCGGGACAGCCGGGGCAGCTCCAGCTCGCCTACGTCGAGCGCCCCGCGCAGCCCCGCGTGGCCCGCGTGCGCGCGGCGGCTGGAAGCATCCTGGCGGGCGCCACGGAGGACGCGCTGCAGCCGCGCGCCATCGGTGACTCGCTCCACACGGGCGAGCTGTTCCAGACGGCCGGCGACGCGAGCGCGGAGCTGGAGCTGGCGGACGCGAGTCGCGTGCGCGTGCAGCCCGACAGCCTCTTGCGGCTGGGCACCCTGGAGCTGAGCGCCCAGGGCACGCGCGTGGTCCGCCTGGAGCTCTTGAAGGGCTCGGTGGAGACGGTGGCCGCGCCCGGTGGCGAGGGCTCCGTGTTCGAGGTGCGCACGCGCGGCGCGGTGGCCGGGGTGCGCGGCACGCAGTTCCGCGTGACGGCGAAGGAGGACGGCGCCAGCCGCCTGGAGACGCTCGAGGGCAAGGTGGCGCTCGGCGCGCAGGGGGCGGAGGTCGACGTGGGCGCGGGCCAGGGCTCGCGCGTGTTGCCCGGCGTCGCGCCCGAGGCGCCCCGCGCGCTGCTCACGGCGCCGCGTCTCGAAGGGCCTCGCGGCGGGACGTTCGCCACGCCGCCCACGCTGAAGTGGTTCGAGGTGAAGGAGGCGAAGCACTACCGCGTGGAGCTGGCGCGGACAGCGGACTTCGCCGCGGGCGTGCGGACCCTCGAGGCCACGGGCCTCACGCTGACAGTGCCCGGTGAGCACACGGGCAAGTGGTTCTGGCGCGTGTTGCCGGTGGACAAGGACGACTTCATCGGCTTCCCTTCCAAGATCCATGCGTTCGAGCTGAGGCCCTGAGACGCGCCGATGAACCCGAGCCCCGACACGCCTGCGCGAGGCCCCTGGCTTCCCCGCCCCTCTCCGGGGCTGCTTCGGTTGGTGGCGGCGGGAGTGGGCGTGGCGCTGGCGTGCGTGACGGCGGCGACGGGCGGAGCGCCGGGGCCCCTGGAGCGCTCGATCTATGACCAGGTCGTCAGCCGGCTCTTGCCGGGTGTCCCGCGCAGCGCGGACCTGGTGCTGGTGGAGGTGGATGACCGGGCGCTGATGGCGCTGGGTGAGCGCTGGCCCCTGTCGCGGGCCACGTGGGCGCGGGCCTTCAAGGCCCTGGCGGCCCAGCGTCCTGCCGCGGTGGCGGTGGACGTGGTGTTCGACCAGCCCGGACCGCGCGACGCGCTGGAGCTGGGCGAGGACGTGCTGGCGGCGCTGCGGGAGTCGGGGCTCGCCGGGCAGCCCGCGGGCGCGGCGCTGGTGGCGGACCTGGAGGACCGGCTGCGCGAGCAGGACGGCGACGCGCGACTGGCGGAGGCGCTCGGGGAGAACGGCGCCGTCATCCTGGGCGCCGCGGCGTTGATGGACGAGGTCTCCATGATGGCGCCGCTCGAGGACACCGCGGCCGCCGATTCGGTGTCGATGCCCGTGCGCCGGCTGCGGCTCCAGGCCCGGGGCGTCGCGGGCAGCATCGCCCCGCTGCGGATGGCGGCGCACGGCAGCGGCACCTTGAACATGCTGGTGGACGCGGATGGCGTCATCCGGCGCTACCCGTTCGCCGTCGACGTGGACGGCCGGAGGTGGCCCTCGCTGGCGCTGGCGACGGCGCTCAAGCTGATGCCGGAGCAGTCGGAGTCCCTGCTGCGCCGGGCGAGCGTGGACCAGGGCGCTCCGCTGATGCGGCTGCCTTCACCCGACTGGCTGCCGAGGGTGAGCCTGGCGGACGTGCTCCAGGCGGACCCGCGCTCGGTGGGGCTGGACCTGGCGCTGCGGGGCAAGACGCTCTTCGTCGGCGTCACCGCGACGGGGCTCCACGGCCAGAGCACGCTGCCGGGCCAGGTGGCGGTGCCGGGGGTGGAGATCCACGCCTTCGCGCTGGACAACCTCCGCGCGGACCGGCTGATGCGCTCGTCGGGCGGGGTGGCGCTCATGGGCTTGCTGGAGACGGTGGCCCTGCTGTGGCTCTTCGGCTGGCGCTGTCGCCGCGTGCGGACGCTGGGGGCCGTGGGGAGCACGGCGCTGGTGCTCGGCGTGCTGCATGTGGCGCTGGTGGGGTGGCTGGCGGCGGACCTGGGCTGGGTGTTGCCGCTGGTGCCCGGGGGCCTGGGG
>NZ_SRLW01000541.1:0-3085 GCF_006518215.1 Myxococcus sp. AB025B | reverse complement strand
CCTTCGGCTTCGCCGCCGTCTTCACCGCGCCGCGCGCGCGCAACGCGGTGAAGACGGCGGCGAAGCCGAAGGTGAAGGCCCCCAAGGGGCGGCGCTTCGTGGCGCTCGCGGGCAACATCGGCGCGGGCAAGACGACGGCGGCGAAGATGCTCAGCCAGAGCTTCGGCTACGAGCTGTTCGACGAGCCCGTCATCGACAACCGCTTCCTGCGTGACTACTACGCGGACATGTCGCGCTGGTCCTTCACGCTCCAGCTCGAGTTCCTCATCCGCCGCGTGGAGCACCACGAGCTCATCCACTCGTACCGCCGCAGCTGCGTGCAGGACCGCACGCTGTACGAGGACCCCGAAATCTTCGCCAAGTACCTGCACGGCCTGGGGCACATGACGAACGCGGAGCTGGACCTGTACTACGAGTACTTCCAGCGGCTGTCGCGCCACATCATCCGCCCGGACAAGGTCATCTGCTTCGAGGTGGGCAGCGTGGACGTGCTGCTGGAGCGCATCCGCACCCGGGGCCGCGAGGAGGAGAAGGGCATCCGTCCGCAGTTCCTGCGAGGGCTCAACGGCTACTACGCCTCCTTCCCCCAGGTGCTGCAGGAGAAGTACGGTGTGGAGACCCTGGTGATGGATGTCTCACGCCAGGACATCCGCAAGGGCCGCGGGCGCGAGGAGTTCCTGGACCGCATCTCCACCTTCCTGGCATGAGACGCGGCGGGGCCTTAGTCATCAGCCCGTCGTCTCTGTCTGGAAGGTGTGAGTGATGTCGGATTTGACGCCCAAGCGAGCCAAGGACACCGAGGTGGTGATGACACAGCTCATCCTGCCTCCCGACGCCAACAACCTGAACGCCGCGTTCGGCGGGAAGGTGATGGAGTGGATCGACATCTGCGGCGCGGTGGCCGCCCAGCGCCACTGCCGGCAGGTGGTGGTGACGGCCTCCATGGATGACCTGCACTTCCACGCGCCCATCAAGGTGGGCTGGGTGGCGCTGCTGCACTCGCGTGTGCTGGCCGCCTTCCGCACCTCCATGGAGGTGGGCGTCACGGTGCACGCGGAGAACCCGCTCACCGGCGAGCGCACGCTCACCACCAGCGCGCTGCTCACCTTCGTGGCCATCGACAAGGACGGCAAGCGCGTCCCCGTGCCGCCGCTCCTGATGGAGTCGGACACGGAGAAGGAGGCCTTCCGCGAGGCCGAGGCCCGCCGCGCGCAGCGGCTCGCGCGTCAGAAGGAGAACCAGTCCTGGCTGAAGGTGATGCAGCCCATCGCCGGGGCCTGAGGGCCCGCTCGGCGACGCGGCGGACTCGACGAGGGCGGCGGTGCTGCCACCGCCCTCGCCGTGAGGACGTCGAGCGACGGATGCGGCTCAGGTCGTGAACGACGTGCCGCAGCCGCAGGAGGACTTCGCGTTCGGGTTGTTGAACTTGAAGCCCGCGCCGGTAATGGCGGAGACGTAGTCGATCTCCGTGCCGGCCAGGTACTGGCTGCTCATGCCGTCGGTGGCGAGCTTCACGCCGTCCTGCTCCCAGACGCTGTCGCCGGCCTTGGTCTCCTTGACCAGGTTCAGGTCGTAGCCCAGGCCGCTGCAGCCGGCGGGGACGACGCGGATGGAGAAGAAGTAGCCCTCGAAGCCCTGGGCCTTGATGACCTCCTTCACCTGCCGGACGGCGGCCTCCGTCAAACGCACCGCCGTCGGGGGCGCGGACTGGGGGGCCGTCGAGGTGGCGGAACCGGGGGTCGTGGTCGTCGTATCCATGTGGGAAAAATCTCCTCTCGAACCGAGCTTTATAACGCCCGGGGCCGGAAAATCCATGGGAGCGGCCGCTCGTCCGCCCCGGGACACTTCATCCCGCACGGGCCCGCCCCCGGGCCTCGGGTTATACCGGCCCCATGGCGCCCACCTTCCGAGAGCTGCTGGCCGGAGTGAAACAGGAGATTCGCGAAGTCACCGTGGACGAGGTGAAGCGCCTCCTGGACGCCCGGGCCCCGGTGAAGCTCGTGGACGTGAGGGAGGCGGACGAGTACGCGGGCGGCCGGCTGCCCGGCGCGGTGCACATCCCTCGGGGCTACCTGGAGCTGCGCATCGAGGAGCGCGCGGGCCGGGACGAGGAGCTCATCGTCTACTGCGCGGGCGGCACCCGCTCGGCGCTGGCGGTGAGGACGCTCAAGGAGCTGGGCTACACGCGCGTGGCGTCGCTCGCGGGCGGCTACAACCGCTGGAGCGACGCGGCCCTGCCCGTGGAGAAGCCCTTCGTGCTCTCCGCTGAACAGAAGGAGCGCTACCGCCGGCACCTCATCCTCCCGGAGGTGGGCGAGGAGGGTCAGGCCCGCCTCTTGAAGTCGCGGGTGCTGCTGATGGGCGCGGGGGGGCTGGGCTCCCCGGCGGCGCTGTACCTGGCGGCCGCGGGCGTGGGGACCCTGGGCATCGTCGACTCGGACGTGGTGGACCTGAGCAACCTGCAGCGGCAGGTGCTGCACACCCAGGAGCGCCGGGGCCAGCCCAAGGTGGTCAGCGCCCGCGCCGCGATTGAAGCCCTCAACCCGGACGTGAAGGTGGTGCCCTTCCAGGAGCGCCTGACGTCGCGGAACGTGCTGCGCGTGCTGGACGGCTTCGACCTGGTCCTCGACGGCGGCGACAACTTCCCCACCCGCTACCTGCTCAACGACGCGTGCCTCATGCGCGGGCTGCCCAACATCCACGGCTCGGTGTTCCGCTTCGAGGGCCAGGTGACGACCTTCGTGCCGGGACAGGGCCCCTGCTACCGCTGCCTCTACCCCGCCCCGCCGCCGCCGGAGCTCGCGCCCTCGTGCGCGGAGGCGGGCGTGCTCGGCGTGTTGCCGGGCCTCATCGGCCTGCTCCAGGCCAACGAGGCCCTCAAGCTCATCCTCGGGAAGGGAGAGCCGCTCGTCGGCCGGCTGCTGACGTTCGACGCGCTGGGCACCCGCTTCCAGGAGCTCAAGCTGCGCCGCGACGCGCAGTGTCCCGTGTGCTCGCCCGGCGCCAAGGTGGAGCTCATCGACTACGAGCGCTTCTGCGCCACCGCTCACTGACACCCGCCATGCCCATCCCCGAAATCTGTCTC
>NZ_SRLW01000540.1:0-3092 GCF_006518215.1 Myxococcus sp. AB025B | reverse complement strand
CCCCGGCCCCTCACGTGGCCGTCCCCCTGGAGCAGGGCTACCGGGAGGCACGCCAGAAGGTGCTCGAGGACTTCGAGCTGCAGTTCCTCAAGGCCCTGCTGGAGCGCGCGGGAACCAACATCTCCCTCGCCGCGCGGCTGGCGAGGATGGACAGGAGCTACCTCATCGACCTGCTCCACCGGCACCACCTGCGCTGAGGCTCAGGGCCTCCAGTGCAAGTCCCCCGAGGCGCAGACCCGCACGCCCTGGGCGCACTGCTCGGTGAGCGTGTCGAAGCCCAGGTACACGTCCCCCTCGATGGCGTTGAGCGCCACGGGGCAGCTGTAGGCGCACCCCACGAGCGCCTCCTCGCGCAGGGCCGCCCCACCGCCGCTGGCCGCCAGCTCCTCGCAGGACTGGAGGGTCGCGGTGGCGCGGACGATGACGAACTCCTCCGGGGCCTCGCTGGAGACGGAGGCCCCCGAGAGGCTGCCCAGCGCCTGGCCAATCACCTGTCGCGCCTCGGGACGCGGCAGGTCGGTGATGTCGGGCAGCGGGGCGGGGATGCACACGCGGTGCCCGGGTATCACCGCGCAGTCATGCTCCGCGCACCAGCTGACGAGCTGCCCCGAACGACACCCCGGCAGGCCCCCCAGGCGGATGAAGTCGATGACGAGCGAGGACGGCACGTCCCCACCTCCGGCGGGAAGTGCCCGCGAGAGGAGGTAGGCGCCGTCGTCCTCCCGGCACAGGAAGCCGTCGAGTCCCTCGCCCTCCGCGCCGAACGTGAGCCGCACCTGCCGCACCTCGTTGCAGCCGGTGAAGAGCCCCCAGGCCAGCAGCCCCGCGAGGATGTGTCGTCTCAAAATCCCACCTCCGTGCGGACAGGCTGCCGCCAGAGCAGGGCCGTGGTGGTGGCGCCGGCGATGAGCGCGGCCACCCCCACCGCTATCCAGAAGTCCCTGCGCTGGTAGAGGGCCGGAGCGGGCTCGACGACGCGGCCCTGGACGAGCAGGTCGCGCAGGACGCCCTCCGCCGTCGCGTCGAGGGCCCGCGCGTCCCCCCGGCGCTCGGTCCGCGCCGCCGCGCGCCCATGCAGGGCCAGCGCGCCCCGCAACCGGACGCCCTCCTGCTCGGCCTCGGCGGTGAGCAGCACGAGCCGCGGCGCCCGGAGCGCGGTGGAGAGCAGACTCAGCGAGCCCGCGGAGTCCAGGTTCGCGGAGGAGTCACCATAGTGCGTGGACCACTGGCCGGCGGCCAGCTCGGGCGAGGCGGGCACCGTGGTGAAGGCGACGGGGAGCTCGGGGCCCCTGGCCGACACGACCTGGACCGCGAAATGTCGCCCCTCTGCATCGACGCGGAGCACGTGCCGCCCTTCCAGGACCTCGAGTGAGCACGGCGCCGTGCATACCCCGAGCCGTCCATCCAGGGAGATTCGCGCGGGGCCGGAGTCGGCGGAGATGCGCAGCGTCGTTCGCCCCCGCGCGGCCCCCTGCTCCGCCCCGGCGACGAGCACGCGTCCCACCTCGGGAGGCAGCACGCCGAGGTCCGCGGGCGGCTCCAGCCCGAGGACGCCCAGCTCGGAGGCCGCCTGGAGGGCCGTCTCCTCGCGCCCCAGGCCCAGATGACACGCCACCTGCCAGAGCAGCCACCGGGCGGCGACCTCGCGCCGCCCCTGGCTCAGGGCCCGGGGGAGCCCGCCCTCATCGCCGACGTCCTGGAGACAGTCCGCGAACTCGGCGTTGATGTAGTGCCGCCGTGCTTGCTGCAGGCGCCGCTCGGCCTCCAGGAGCTGGGCCTCCCCTCCGGGTCGGGCGGTGGCCGCGGGGAGCTCGGCGAGGCGCAGCGTCACGGGCACGCCCGGGGCCCCCTGCCGCGCCCAGGCCTGGACGGAGGCGCGCGCCTCGGGGTCCCCGACGACGAAGAGGGTGACCGCGGGGCGCGCGGCGGCGGGCTCGAGCGCGGACGCGCCGCTCCCCCAGAGAACCAGGAGCACCCATCCAAGAGAGAATCTCGGGCGGGAGGCCCCCACGCGGCGGAGGTATAACGAAGGTTCGAACGGACTCACCGGAGCGAGCCTCCAGAGGTGGAGAGACAGCGTGGAGTGGGGTGGTCGCTATCGGTTGGTGCGCCAGCTCGCGCAGGGCGGGATGGGCGAGGTCTGGGAGGCGAGCGCGACAGGTGAAGGCGGGTTCGCGCGGCGGGTGGCCATCAAGCGGCTGGTGGCCGAGCATGAGCGGGATGCGTCCCACGCGCGGATGTTCCTCGACGAGGCGCGCATCGCGAGCCGCCTGCACCACGCCAACATCCTGTCCATCCTCGACTATGGCGTGACGGACGGCCTCCCCTATCAGGTCCTCGAGTATGTGGACGGACTCGACGCGGAGCGGTTGCGCCAGCGGGGGCTCGCGGTGGACGAGTCCTTTCCGGTGGAGCTCGTGCTTCACGTCTGCGCCGAGGTTGCCCATGCGCTGCAGTATGCCCATGCGGCGAAGGATGAGGCGGGGCAGTTGCTGCAAATCGTACATCGGGACGTGAGCCCCTCGAACATCCTCGTGTCTTGGACCGGAGACGTGAAGCTGGCGGACTTCGGCATCGCGCTGGCCAGGGACCGGCAGGAGCGGACGCTCGCGGGGCAGACGAAGGGCAAGCTGGCGTACATGCCACCGGAGCAACTGACGCGGGGGGAGATGGATGGGCGCTCGGACCTCTTCGCGCTCGGGTGCGTGCTGCACGCCCTGCTGACGGGGTATAGCCCGCTGGCGCACGAGGACCGGATGGCGGACCTGCTCGCGGGCAAGGAGCTGGAGCTGTCGGACACGCTCCCCGAGGACGTCCGCGCGCTCGTCGCGCGAGCCGTCAAGAGGTCCCGACATCAGCGATTCCAGAGCGCGGCGGAGTTCGCCGAGGCGCTCGGCGAGGCGCTCACGGAGCGGACCGGGCGCGCCGGGCGCGTGCTGCTGGGCGATTGGCTGGCGCGACTCCAGGAGAAGGAAGCCGCCCGGGAACGCCCCGCTTCGGGATGGGCAGGCTCGCTCCTGGAAGTGGAGCAACTGCTCGACGGGGTCGTCGCTCCGACCGACAGGAGCATCACGGCCGTCCCTGTCCCGCCC
>NZ_SRLW01000053.1:0-41134 GCF_006518215.1 Myxococcus sp. AB025B | reverse complement strand
CTCCACGGCCACCGCCCAGGTGCCCGCCGGGGGCACGCCTCCGCGGGCGCGGGCGGAGGCGTGCCCCCGGCGGGCACCTGGGCGGTGGCCGTGGAGGAAGCGACGAGCAGCGCCGCCAGCAGGACGTGAGACATGGGCAACGATCTCCAGGGCCGCTCGGGGCGGCCGGGTCGGAAAGGCGGGCGATTCAAGCCATGGGACAGGGGGGTGTCAACGCCAACCGGGACGTCGGTTCGCGCCGTTGACGACAGGACGCCCGGGGTCATTTCCCTGCCCTCCCCCGGGGTTGGCACTTCGGACAGGCGTAGGTGGTGCGCCCCGCCTGGGTGAAGGACTCCACCAGCGAGCCACACCTGGAGCACGGGCCCTCACCGCGGCCGTACACCAGGAACGGGTTCTCCGAGCCACCCTCCTCCAGGTACACGGGCTCCTCGCCCTGCTGCTCCTCGAGGCCGAAGTCGATGCTCTCCCGGATGGCCTGGACCAGGCGCTTCCAGTCCTCCGGAGTGAGGGTGGAGGGCTTGCGCGCGGGGTGCAGGCCCGCTCGGAACAGGGCCTCCGCGGCGTGGATGTTGCCCAGGCCGGCGATGCGCCCCTGGTCCATCAGCGCCACCTTCAGGTCCTGCTTCGAGGACGCCACGGCCTGCTCCAGCTGGCCGGCGGTGAGGCCGTCCGCCAGCGGGTCCCTCCCCAGGGCCTTCACCACGTCGAGCGAGCGCAGGCCCGCGGCGGGGGTCGGCTCCATGCGCCCGAACATGCGCGCGTCGGCGAAGTGCAGCACCTGGCCGTCGTCGAGGTGGAAGCGGGCGCGGCTGTAGGGGACGACGTCGGTGGGGGCGCGGCGCACGAACTTGCCCGTCATGCCCAGGTGGCCCAACAGGCCCCGGCCTTCCTCGAAGGAGAAGAGCAGGTACTTGCCCCGGCGCACGAGCGACTCCAGCCGCCCCTGCAGCTGCGCGAAACGCGCGCGCTCTGCGCCGCGGAAGACGCGGGTGTCATCCGCCTCCGCGCGCACGAGTCGACGGCCCGTGAACCAGCGCACCAGATTGCGCCGGGCGATCTCCACTTCGGGTAACTCGGGCATCCGCCCGGGCACATAGCACCGGCCCCAAGCCCGGCCCACGCATTAATTGCGGAGGGCCGATGGACGCGCTCAGCCGCGAGGCTTCTTCGGATCCGGCGCCCCCAGGCCACCACTGCCCTCCGGTGTCGCATAGGGCGTCGCCGGCCCGGGCGACTCGTGGGGCCAGGGCGTCGAGGCCACTGGTGGATCATCCAGCGCCCCACCCTCCCCTGGCTCCACCCGGAACGGCTTCGAGCCGAGCCCTCCCGAGTCCTCCCGAACCTCCCGCGCCGCCAGCCGTGGACGCAGCCGCAGCGAGCCTTCCACCGGCGTCGCCTCCAAGCCTCGTACCTTGGCGCCTGCTGGAGCACCCACCTCCGGCGCCGTCCGGGGTACACGCTTCGACTTCGCCTGCGCGCGCGCCCTTCGCTCCAGGAAGGCCATCACCCGCTGGCGGTGCTCATCCGGATGGCGCCGGGGATCGAACGTGGTGGAGCGGGACTCGATGAGCCTGAGCGCGGCCTCCAGCTCGGCCGGTGCCACGCTCGCGCCCGTCAGCTCCAGCTCGGAGAGCTGCTCCTGTGAGACCACCTCGTCCACGGCGTGCAGGGTGGACAGCACAAGCCCCCGCGCGTGGGGCCGAACCAGACACAGGTGGCCCTTCTGATACAGCACCACCCGCCCCACGCCCACGCGTCCCGACACGCGCAGCGCCTCCGTCATCAACGCATACGCCTGCTCCACGCCGCGCGCCGGCACCAGGTGGTACGACGTGTCCAGCAGCAGGGGGTCCACCTCCGCCGGGTCCACGAACTCCTCCAGTGCGATGACCCGGCTCGACACCGGGTCCAGCGCGTCCAGCTCGCCGCTCGTCACGGTGACCTGCCGGCCGTCCTCCAGCGTGTACCCCCGCACCACGTGCTCGAGCGGCACCTCCTCGCCATCGGCGGAGCACACCCGCTTGTTCTGGATGCGGGCGCCGTCCGCGTCGTGAATCAGGTGGAAGCGGGCCTGCCGGGAAGAGACGGCGCCGTGCAGCCGTACCGGGAGCGTCACCAGCCCGAAGCTCAGCGAGCCCACCCAGACCGGACGAGCCATGACGACCTCCTCGCGGTGTCACCCACGACCGACACCGCACGCTTCAAACGTCGATGGCCCCCGGCACCGCCGCAAGGCTCGCACGCACCACCGGAGGGCACGCGAGCCGCGCGACGCCCGAGCGACGCGGGTCCGCTGTCGGTCGGAAGCGTCACGAGGGGCTTGCCGTGGAGGCGGACGCTGCCCAAGAGTCCGGGCAGTCAGTCGCTCTCTCAACGCATCAACCGGTCAAGAAAGGCGCATTCGGTCATGCAGCGGATTCTCTCGGCGGTATGGAGCCTCGCCCTCGTCATGGGCGTGACGGCGGGCTGCACCACGCAGCGCGTCCAGGCGGAGAAGGCTCTCGCGAAGACCTTCATCTCGGATGAGCAGGAGGAGGAGATCGGTCAGCAGGTGAAGAAGGAGCTCGAGCAGAAGGAGAAGATCAAATACGTCGAGGACCCAACCATCGTCGAGTACGTGCGGGGCCTGTCCGCGCCCATCCTCAAGCAGGCCACCAAGGACCGGCCTGGGGTGAAGTGGAAGATCAACGTCATCGACGACCCGAAGATGGTCAACGCCTTCGCCACGCCCGGCGGCTACCTCTACGTCTACACGGGCCTCATCCTCGCCTCGGACACGGAGGCGGAGCTGGCGGGCGTCATGGCCCATGAGGCCGGCCACGTCGTCGGCCGCCACTCGGCGCGAGCCATGGTCAACCAGATGGGCATCCAGACCGTCACCCAGCTCGCCCTGGGGCAGAACCCCGGCGCCGCCGCGCAGGTGGCCGCGCAGCTGGTGGGCGGTGGCGCGATGCTCGCGCACAGCCGCAGCGAGGAGCTGGAGGCGGACGAGTTCGGCGCGCGCTACTCCTCCGGCGCCGGCTTCGACCCCAAGGGCCTCATCACCTTCTTCCAGAAGCTCCAGGCGCAGGGCGGTGACACGCCGGGCGTCATGAAGTGGCTGAGCACCCACCCCACCAACCGGCAGCGCATCAGCGACCTGGAGAAGTACATCAAGGAGAAGAACCTGCGCGGAACCAACAACAGCCCGGGCCAGCTGCCCGCCATCAAGCAGAAGCTGGGCGCGCGCTAGCCCCGGGCGTCGTCAGTGCAGCGTGGAGGGCGGAGGCTGCTGCTCCGCCGCGGAGGGCTCGGGGGACTTCCCCCGGGCCACGCGCCGACGCCAGCGCCAGAAGGCCATCTTCGAGCGCTTCGCGCTGGCGGCGCTCTTGGCGGCCCCCGGCGTCTTGATGGGCGGCTCGGCGGGCGCGGGCTCGTCGAAGTCGCGCGCGCCCTTCTCCTTCCCCTCCGCGGAGGCGTGCTCGAGGATGGCGTTGATCTCCCCGCCCAGGATGAACACCAGCCCGGAGATGTAGAGCCACAGCAGCAGCACCACCACGCCACCGATGGAGCCGTAGGTGACGTTGTACTTGCCGAAGTGCTCCACGTACTGCGTGAACCCCCACGTGCTCCCCATCCACGCCAGCGTGCCCAGGGTGGAGCCGGGGGTGATGTACTTGAAGCGCTGCTTCACGTCCGGCAGCAGGTAGTAGCAGATGGACACCACCAGCATCACCAGGCCCGCGGTGAAGGGCCAGCGCGCCCAGGACCAGACCAGGTGGAACGCCTCCTCCACCTGCAGCCGCGTCGCGAGCCACGCCCCCAGCCGCCCGCCCAGCAGGAACACGGCGAAGGACAGGGGAATCAGCAGCGTGCCCACCAGCGTGACCACCACCGCCAGGCCCTGCGTCTTCCACACGGGCCTGGACTCGGGCACGTCGTAGGCCAGGTTGAGCGCCTTGCGCAGCGCGTCCGCGCCGCGTGACGCCGACCAGAGGGCGAGCACGAGGCCCACCGTGAGCAGCCTGGGCCGGGGCTGGTCCACCAGCGACGTCAGGTGCTGCGTCACCAGGCTGAGCGCGTCGCCAGGCACCAGCGGCTGGATGCGCGCCAGCATCGCGTCCACCGCGCCGGGCGCGAACGGCAGGTACGCCACCAGCGTGACGAGGAAGAACAGGAAGGGGAACAGCGAGAACAGCAGGTAGTAGGAGAGCTGCGCCGCGATGTCCGTGACGGTGTCTTCCTGGAACTCCTTCACGAAGCGCCGCGCGAACTCGCGCCACGTGAGGTACTTGAGCCGTGGCAGCCGCATCCTTCCCTCCTCGCTCCCCACTCTCGGGTAACGGAAGGTGGGGTGCGTGACGCCTTTCGGCAGCAGGCGGCCGGCCGAGCCCTCGCCCTGCTAGACGACGTTCGGCGGGAGGTATCTGCCCAACAGTGGACGAAGCCGCGCGCGGACCTCGTCGGGGATGCGGGAGCGCTCGGTCCACAGCGCCATGGCCAGCGCGGAGTCACACCGGCAGGTGACGGGCGTCTCGGCGATGCGTGAGAGCGCGCGGCGGATGAGGGCGGCGCCCTTGGAGGTGACGGCCTGCACGTTGTGCGACAGCCGCGCCAGGAGGGCCTCGTGCTCCTGGCCCTCTGGAGGGGACTGCCAGGAGTCGTAGTCGGTGGGCAGCGCCACCAGGGCGTAGTGCAGCTCCGCCTCCCGGGCGAGCCGCGCCTCGGGCATGGCCGTCATGCCCACCAGGTCCCCGCCCCAGGTGCGGTACAGCAGGCTCTCCGCGCGCGTGCTGAGTGAAGGTCCCTCGATGCAGACATAGGTGGCCTGGGTGGCCACCACGGCCTGGGTGGCGAGGGCGGCGTTGGACAACGCCTGGCGCAGCGTCGCGCAGAAGGGCTGGCCCAATTCCACGTGCACGGCCACGTCGTCGTAGAAGGTGCAGGGGCGCCGGTAGGTCCGGTCGATGACCTGGTCGGGCACGACGAGCTGCATCGGCGGCAGGTGCTCCTGGAGGCTGCCCACGGTGCTGGTGGAGAGCACGTGGGTGACGCCCAGCTGCTTCAGCGCGAACAGGTTGGCGCGGTAGGGGGCGCGGGTGGCGTTGAACAGGTGGCCCTGGCCGTGGCGTGGAACGTAGACGACGGAGACGCCGTCCAACTCCCCGGAGAACAGCGGCCCCGCATGGGGACCGAAGGGCGTTTCGAGGGTGTGGGTCTCCAGACGACCATTGAACCCCAGGAGGTGTTCCAGACCATGGCTCCCGATGATGCCCACCCTGACAGCCATGTTCCTCCTTGGGCGCTCCGGCCGCGCTCCCCGGACCATACCGCGCCCCCCTGGCGCCGGGAGGCACGAAGACTGGTAGTTTTCGCAATTGCCATGCGTTCCCTTCCCGTCCTGCTCCTGGTGCTCGCCGCCAGCCCCGTCAGCGCCCAGCGCGGCACCGTCCCCTCCGGCTGTCAGGAGGACTACGCCACCTGCAAGGAGGACTGCTCCATCGAGTACGGCGGCAGCGGCCGCACGCTCAAGAAGCTCACCCAGTGCCTCTCCATCTGCACGGAGAACCGGGAGGAGTGCAGCGACCGGCACTCGGCGATTCGAGGGCTGCCGTCGGGCGTGGTGGCGGACGAGCCGCGTCGCCCGTCGCGCCGTCCGGGCAAGCCGGTGAACCGCGACGAGGACCCGTTCGGTGACGCCAACTCCAGCTCGGAGCCGCGGCGCACCACCAACCGCGAGGAGGACCCGTTCGGCGACGCGCGTCCGGAGCGTCCGCCCGGGCCGCGAGGCGCGTACCGCTCGCCCGACGAGATTCCCGCCGAGGACACGAGCCCGCCCAAGGAGGCGACGCCCGCGCCGCTCGACACGTCGCCGCCTCCGCCGCCCGTGTCGCGGCAGGGGGTCTATCGCGCGTCGGACTCCGGGCCGAAGCCCGCGCCGGAGCCCTCGGCGAACATCCCCGATGACCTGGAGCCGCTGGACACGCCGCCCGCGCCCACGCCCACCGCCGCGAACAAGCCGTCGCCGCGCTCGGAGCCCGCCCGGACCGAGGAGAAGAAGGACCCACCGCTCGACGACGCGCCCGCGCCCACCGCGAAGAAGGCACCGCCTCCCGCGCCCGCGGCGCCTCCGCGCCCCAAGCCACCGCCGGAGCCCAAGTACGACATCTCCGAGTGGGACCCGAACGGGGACTGATTCAGACCTCGGGTTCGTGTCCACGTCCAGGCTCGGACGAATGTTCCAGCGATGAAGGGGAGTCCGTGCGCATCGACGACGTGCGCACAGACTTCACGTTGCTCGCACACGTCGCGCGGCGTTAAGGCCGGCTCGCTACTCCACACCCCTGAGGAGCCGTTGCATGCGAGTCGCGATGAAGTGGTTGTTGGCTTGGACCTGGATGGCCCTGCTGGCCGCGTGTGGCGACAAGGCCACGCACGATGATTTCGACACGGGACAGGACGCCATCCTGCCCGACGCGCGGACCCTGCCCTGCGCCACGCTCCAGTTCGAGCGCGGCGCCCTCCCCTCGGGCCAGAGCGTCCAGGGGCTCAACACCCAGACGTTGTCCGGAACGCAGGACCGCTGGGCCGAGTACGTCGAGTTCGCGCCGAACAGCTCCGCCACGTGCACCTATCCGCTGCCCACGGGCGTGAGCGCGGACAGCGTCGTCGCGGCCGAGGTCGGCGTGAACTACCGGGGCCCCGCGAAGGCGCAGATGCGGTGGCTCATCGAGGCGTGGGACTACTCGACGAACAGCTGGGCCCTGGTGGGTGACAATGCCTTCGCGCAGTCATGGCGCTGGACGGCCACGTCGCTGGCCCTGCCCACACCCGCGCGCTTCCTGTCCGGCGGTCCGGTGAAGCTGCGCTACCGCACGGACTCCACCGCGGATGCGTCGCTGCTGGACCTGCTCGTCGTGCGCGTGCAGGTGGCGGCGAGCGACGCGGGCACGCCCACCGACGCGGGGACTCCGACGGACGCGGGCACTCCCACCGACGCCGGCACGCCCACCGACGCGGGCACTCCGACGGACGCGGGCACGCAGGTGCCCTGGTCGAACGTGAAGAGCTTCACGTACCAGCTCACCAACTATCCGCAGGGCAAGCTCGACGCGATTGCCGCGTCGAAGTTCGACCTGGCCATCATCGAGCTCGTGCGCGACGGCTCCAGCGGCTACTTCACCGCGGCGGAGATTTCGGCGCTCAAGGCCCGGGGCAAGCAGGTGCTCGCCTACTTCGAGATTGGCGCCATCGAGGAGTACCGCCCCGAGTGGAGCCAGGTGCCCGCGGACCTGAAGCTCGGTCCCGTGTCCGGCTGGCCCGACGAGCAGTACGTGAAGTACTGGGACGAGCGCTGGTGGCCCATCGTCCAGGGCCGCATCGACCGCGCGCTCGCCGCGGGCTTCAACGGCTGCTACCTCGACATGGTCGTCACGTACGAGGAGATTCCCGCCAACTCCGCCGGCACCAACCGCGCCGACCTCGCGCGGAAGATGGTGGCCCTCATCGCGCGCATCAACACGTACGCGAAGGCGCGCAACCCGGACTTCAAGGTGGTGCCGCAGAACTCACCGGAGCTCGTCGATGACCCGGCCTACCTGCCCGCCATCGACGGGCTGGGCATGGAGGACATGTACTGGTCCGACGACGTGGCCTGCGACGAGGGCTGGTGCGAGGAGAACCGCACCAACGCCGCTCGCGTGCGCGCCGCGGGCAAGCTGGTGCTGTCCACCGACTACGCCACGCAGTCCGCCCACATCGCGGATGCATACACCCGCTCGCGCGCCGCGGGCTTCGTGCCCTACGTCACCGTGCGCGCGCTGGACCGCGTGACGGTGAACGCAGGCTGGGACCCGCAGTAGCCCGCCCCAGTGGGAACACCGCGCCTCGGGAAGTGCCCACGAGGCGCGGTGCCCTGCTTCAGCGCTCCCAGCGGAACACCGCCTCGAGCGGCTTGCCGAAGACCTCCGCGATGCGGAACGCCGTCTCCAGGCTGGGCGAGTACTTGCCCGCTTCAATCGCGGCAATCGTCTGACGCGTGAGGCCCACCTTCTCGCCCAGCGCGGCCTGCGTCATCTCGCCCGCGAGGAAGCGCAGCGTGCGGATTTCGTTGGTCAGCCGAGGCTCAGGCACGCAAGCCCCTGCGGTAGCCCGACACAGTCAGGCCCGTGTGCACCAGCTCCGCGATGACGATGGCGAGAATCGCCGCGTTCGCCACCTTCCAGCCACTGGCGCCGAACGGCATGATGCAGCCGACGAGAATCATCCCGCCCATCAGCACGTAGTACGCGACGGACGCGGAGCGATGCGCGATGGCCCGGTCGCGCTCGTCGGGCTCGGTCCTCTCGCCCGGTGCCCGACGCATCCGGCCGACAATCGCCGAGACACCGAGCACCACGCCCTGGAACACCGCCGACGCGGTCAGCATGATGATCTGCGACCAGAACGTGAGCTCACCCCGCGCGTCCAGCACCGCGACCGCGGTGAAGTACGTCCCGTAGCTGACGACGAGCAACACCAGGAACACCCACGCGAACCGCTCCCGGGACGACATCTGCGTCTCCATGAACCGCTCCCTTCACGTACCGCACAATGTTAAGCATGCCCGACTCCATGTCAAGAATGCTTAACATTCCTCCAAAGGCCCCGTCGGCACCGCGAAAGCGAGGCACGAAAGAAAAAGGTCCTCAGGTCGCGGGACGGTCCGCCGTGGGAGCGAGGACCGGCGGCTTCGTCACCACGGTCTGCGTGAGCCGCACGCCCGCGAGCACCAGCACGCCGCCCACGGCGATCTCCCAGTGCAGGGCCTCATCCAGCAGCGCCCACGCGGCCAGCGCCGTGGCGGCGGGCTGGAGGTTGGAGAAGATGGCCACCTTCGACGCCGACACCTTCGACAGCGCGTAGTACCAGAGCACGTACGCGACCACCGACGTCAGCAGGCCCAGGTACACGATGCAGCCCTTCGCGAGCGTGCTCGTGGCCACGAGCGCCTGCGGGTTCGCGACGAACGGCGCGAACGGCAGCATCATCACCGTGGCCATCGTCATGCACCACGCGGTGGCGCGCAGCGGCCCATGGATGGCGACGAAGGGCTTGCCCTCCGTCGTGTAGACCACCCACGCCATCACCGCGCAGAGGATGAGCAGGTCGCCCGTGAGCGAGCCGCGCGCCTCCGCGAGCCCTCGGCCGAGCAGCAGCACCACCACGCCCACGAAGGCCACGGCGATGCCCGCGAGCGTCCGCGTCGAGGCACGCTCCTGTCCTCGCGCGAGGCTGAGCACGTACACGCCCAGCGGCATGAGCGAATACAGGAGCGCGCCGTGCGCGGCTGTGGAGCGCGACAGCCCCGTGAAGAAGAACAGCTGGTTCACCGGGCCCGCCATCAGCCCGAGGAACAGGATGCGGCCCCAAGCGTTTCGCGGAGGAAGCTTGGGCCCGGGCACCAGCGCCAGCAGCGCGACGAACACGAGCCCGCTGAGCATGAAGCGCCAGAACACCACCGTGAGCGGCGGCAGCTCCGCCATGGCGCGCTTCGCGGCGAGGTACGTCCCCGCGCTGATGAGCACCTGGATGAGGAGCGCGGCATAGACGCCGCGCAGCGAAGGCGTGGAGGAGTTCAGGGGACCAGCTGGCGCAGTGCCCATTGCGCCGCGCTACGTACCAATTCGCTCGAATCGTCGCTGAGCTTTTCGAGCAGGTGCCGCGCGTCCGCCTGCCTGGCCACCCCCAGCGCGTACACGGCGTTGCGGCGCAGCACGTCGTAGCGTGCGCGCGCCAGCGCCGTCCCCGGGATGAGCTGCTCGTACTGCTCCGTCGTCAGCCCCGCCAGCTCCAGCGTGCCCAGCTCCGCCACCGCGCGAGGCGCGAAGCGTGGGTGCTCCGCGAACACGGGCTTGCGGTTCAACGGACACACCTGCTGACAGATGTCGCACCCGAAGATGAGGTTGTTGAACTTGAAACGAAATGGCTCGGGCACCTCGCGCTCGCGGTTCTCGATGGTCTGGTAGGACAGACACGCTCCCGCATTCACCTGGCTGTTGCCCACCAGCGCGCCCGTGGGACACGACACGAGACACCGACGACACGCGCCGCACCGGTCCGCCGTGGGGCCGTCCGCGTACTCGTCCACCTCCGCGTCGATGACGAGCGTGGCCAGCAGCACCCACGAGCCGAAGGGCTCGGTGATGAAGCATCCGTTCTTGCCCACGTAGCCCAGGCCCGCGCGCGCGGCCCACACCTTCTCCATCAGCGGGCCGCTGTCCACGCTCCCGTACGTGCCCAGCCCCGGGGCCCTCTGGATGATGGCCTTGCGGAACGCCTTCATCCGGTCGCGCAGCGTGGAGTGGTAGTCGCGCCCCCGCGCGTACCGGGCGATGGGCGAGCCCTTCGAGGGCTCCTCGTCGCGGTAGTAGTTGTTGACGAACGAGATGACCGTCTTCGCGCCCGGCAGGAGACGGCCGACGTCCAGGCGTTCCTCCGCCCGCTCGCCCATCCAGTCCATGTCCGCCGCGTAGCCCGCCTCCAGCCAGTTCAGGAGGAAGCGCGGCTCGATGGGCTCCGCGCGGGCGAAGCCCACCAGGTCGAAGCCCACCGAGCGGGCGAGGTCACGAAGCGGAGCGGTGGGGAGCAAGAAGACGCCTTGAAGAGACTAGGGCTCGGACGGCTTCTCCGGAATCCACTTCACGTCCTGCACATTCGCGCGGTGGTTCGCCACGCGCGCCATGACGAAGAGCAGGTCGGAGAGCCGGTTGAGGAAGATGACCACGTCCTTGGGAATCGTCCCCTCGCGCAGCAGCGGGACGGCGCGGCGCTCGGCGCGACGGCACACCGTGCGAGCCAGGTGCAGCGCGGCCGCGGCCTGCGTGCCTCCGGGCAGGATGAAGTGCGTCATCTTCGGCAGCTCGCTGTCGAAGCGGTCCATGGCGTTCTCCATGTCCGTCACCCAGCTCTCCTTCAGCGGAGGCAGGTGCGAGGCGGCCTTCGCGTCCATGGGCGTCGCCATCACCGCGCCCACGGTGAAGAGCTGGTCCTGCAGCCGGTGGAGCATCGCGTCCAGCTCCGGCGGCGGGGAGAAGCCGCGCACCAGGCCCAGCGTCGCGTTCAGCTCGTCCACCTCGCCGTAGGCATCCACGCGCACGTCATCCTTCGGGACTCGGCCGCCCCCGAATAGACCGGTATCTCCGGCGTCTCCGCGCTTCGTGTAGATTTTCATGTCCCGGCTTCTACCGGCGGGACGCGCCGCGCGTCCAATCCGAAGGACGTGTGTGGACCCAAGTGAGATTGCAGGGTTGCGGGCACTGCGTTTCTTCGTGCTTGCCACAGGGGGCAACGACGCCTAGACGGCTGGGCCCCATGCAGCCCTACCTGAACCTGCTGGACCACGTGCTGAAGCACGGGACGAAGAAGGGCGACCGCACCGGCACGGGCACGCTGAGTGTCTTCGGCCCCCAGCTGCGGTTCGATTTGACGCAGGGGTTTCCGCTCGTCACCACGAAGAAGCTGCACGTGAAGTCCATCCTTCACGAGCTGCTGTGGATTCTCGCGGGTGACACCAACGTGCGCACGCTGCAGGCGCAGGGTGTCACCATCTGGGATGAGTGGGCCGACGCGGAGGGGAAGCTCGGCCCCGTGTATGGACACCAGTGGCGCTCGTGGAGCGCGCCGGACGGGGGCCACATCGACCAGATGAAGGCGCTGGTCGACGGGCTGAAGAAGAACCCGGACTCGCGCCGACACATCGTCAGCGCGTGGAACGTGGCGGACCTGCCGGGCATGAAGCTGCCGCCGTGCCACGTGCTCTTCCAGTTCTACGTGGCCGACGGGAAGCTGTCCTGCCAGTTGTACCAGCGCAGCGCGGACCTGTTTCTCGGGCTGCCCTTCAACATCGCCTCGTACTCGGCGCTGACGATGATGGTGGCGCAGGCGACGGAACTGGTCGCGCACGAGTTCATCCACACGATTGGCGACGCGCACCTGTACCTCAACCACGTGGAGCAGGCCCGCGAGCAGCTCTCGCGCGCGCCGCGTGCGCTGCCGCGCCTGAAGCTCAACCCCGAGGTAAAGGACCTCTTCGCGTTCCGGTACGAGGACTTCACGCTCGAAGGCTACGAGCCCCACCCCGCCATCAAGGCGCCCGTCGCCGTATGAAGCTGTCGGCCATCGTCGCGCTGGCGTCGAACCGGGTCATCGGCGCGGACAATCAACTCCCGTGGCGACTGCCCGCGGACCTGGCGCGCTTCAAGCGGCTCACCATGGGCCACACGCTCGTGATGGGCCGCAAGACCTACGACTCCATCGGCCGTCCGCTGCCGGGGCGTACGTTCATCGTCGTCACGCGGCGGAAGGACTTCGCGCCGCCGGGAGTCACGGTGGCGCACTCAGTGGAGGAGGCGCTCCAAATTGCCGAGGCCCGAGGCGACGACGAGGTCTTCATCGCGGGAGGCGCGGACCTGTACGCACAGACGATGGACCGCATCCAGCGGCTCTACCTCACGCGAATCGCGCGCGACTACCCGGGTGACACATTCTTCCCCGAGGTGGACCTGTCCGGCTGGCGGCTCATCGAAGAGGAGCCGCATCCGGAGTCCGAGCCTCCGTACGCGTGCCTCACCTACGAGCGCTGACGCCGCTGCTCCCTCGTCGAGCAGCGCGGCGTTCCACGTCGGCTTTGTCTCGCCCCCGCGCCGTGCGCACCTGGAACGGCATGCGCCTCCCTCTCATCCCCGGACTCACGCCGAGCCCCTGGCTCCCCGCGCCCCGCCTGCCCTGGCGCGCCGCCTCCCTGCTCGGCGCCACGCTCACCCTCGCCAACACCACCACGCTCGCTCGCCTCTCACGGCAGCTCGAGGCCCAGCAGCGTCAGCGTCGCTTCCGCCCACGCGCCCTGCGCGCGCTTGCCGTCGGAGCCACCGCCATCGGCGCCACCGGCCTGGGCGCGCTCGCCATCGGCGCCGTCTCCATCGGCGCGCTCACCGTGGCCTCGCTCGCCCTCGGCCACCTGCGCGGCGGCGACTGGCGCATCGCCCGGCTCCGCATCCACTCGCTGGAGGTCGAACGGTGGACAGCCCTGGGCAACCCCGCCCCCATTCCGGGCCTTCCGACTCCCGCCTGAAGCCCCATCTTGAGATTGAGTCGCAGAATTGAAACGACCGGGCCCCGCTGGTAGACGGGACGCATGAATCATGTGGTCCGCGTCGTCCTCGTCCTGCTCTTCATGGTGCCTGGGTCGGCCTTCGCCGCCGAGAGCGGCGCGGAGGAGCGGACCTGGCATCGGCTGGTGGGAATCCTCCAGTACCTGGAGGCGGACTACCCGGCCGCCATCGAGTCCCAGTCCGCGTTCGAGCTGGAGGAGCAGAAGAGCTTCGCGGCGGAGGCGGTGTCCGCGGCGCAGGAGCTGGGCGCGCAGGCCTCGGTCTTCGTCCCCCGCGTGAAGGCCATCCAGGCGCGCGTGGACCAGTCGCAGGACCCCGAGGGCGTCAGCCGCGACTGCGGCGCGCTGGTGCAGGACCTGGTGCTCGTCGGTGGGCTCGCGCGCAGCCCCCGTCACCCGCCGGACCTCCAGCGCGGCGCCGAGCTCTTCCAGACGAACTGCGCGGCCTGCCACGCCGCGGACGGCAGCGCCAACCTGCCCATCGCCGCGACGATGGAGCCCGCGCCCGCCAACTTCCAGGACGCGGAGCTGATGGGCGGCCTCACGCCCTACAAGGCGTTCAACACCACCAGCTTCGGCGTGCCGGGCACCGCCATGCCCGCCTTCCCCACGCTGACCGAGGACGAGCGCTGGTCGCTCGCGTTCTTCGCCTTCACCCTGCGCCTGCCCCCGTGCGAGGGGACGCCTCCGCGCGCGTCGCTGGAGCGGCTGGCGAACGCCACCGACGACGAGCTGGTGAAGGACTTCGGCGCCGACAAGCTCGCGTGCCTGCGTCGGAAGCTGCCCCAGGTGGACGAGGAGCGCTCGCTGATGGCGGCGCGCGACGGCGTGCAGGAGGCCATGCGCCAGGGCGCCGCGGGCAACCCGTCCGCCGCGAAGGCCGCGCTCCTGGATGCGTACCTGAACGGGCTGGAGCCGGTGGAGCCCAAGCTGACCTCGCGCGACTCCGCGCTGGTGCTCAAGCTGGAGCAGGGCTTCCTCAAGGCGCGACTGGCGGCGGAGACCAGCAGCCCCAGGTTGCAGGACGAGGGGCGCGAGCTGATTGCGCTGCTCGACCAGGCGCGCCGGGACAGCGGCAGCGCGGCGGACCTGGTGTCCACGCTGTGGCTCACCGTGTTCATCCTGCTGCGCGAGGGCTTCGAGGCGGCCATCATCGTCGCCGCGCTGCTGGCGGCCCTGAAGAAGATGAAGGCCACCGAGCACGTGCGCGTGGTGCACGCCGGCTGGATGTCCGCGCTGGTGGTGGGCGCCGTCGCCTATGTGCTGGGCCGCCACCTGCTGGCCGGCGCCGAGCGCGAGTGGATGGAGGGCGTGGCCGCGCTCGTGGCCGTGGGCATGCTGCTGTACGCGGCGCTGTGGCTCAACGCGCGCTCCAACATGAGCCAGTTCATGGGGGAGCTGCGCGAGAAGATGAAGGGCGCGCTGGGGCGAGGCAGCCTGTTCGGCCTGTTCCTCATCGCCTTCACGGCCGTGCTGCGCGAGAGCTTCGAGACCGCCATCTTCCTCCAGGGCCTGGCGCTGGACTCGCCCGCGGGCGTGGCGTGGGGCGCGCTGGTGGGCTCGGTGGCGCTGGTCATCCTGGTGCTCTTCATCAACCGGCTCGGCTTCCGGCTGCCCATGAAGACGCTCTTCAACCTCTCCACGGTGGTGCTCGTCGTCACCGCGGTGATGCTGCTGGGCAAGGGCCTGCACTCGCTGCAGGAGGTGGGCGCGCTGCCGCTCTATCCGGTGAGCTTCGTCACCGTCGATTTGTTGGGCATCTATCCGGACCTGCTCTCGCTGGTGCCCCAGGTGCTCCTGGCCGCCGCGCCGCTGGCCCTGGTGCTGCTGCGTCGGCGGGCCCGCCCCGAGCGCGTCACCGAGGTGTCCGCCAGTTGACGCGACGAGTACCCCAGCCTTGCGGTAGCGTGTGCGGGTGAGGCTTTCGCGCGCGCATCCTGTCCTCCTGGTGGGCCTGCTCCTTCTGAGCACGGGCCCCGCGTGGGGTCAGCACGTCTCCGAGGACGAGCCCGCGAAGCGCCCCGCGCCCGAGCTGACGCCCCCGCCGCTCGTCCCCGTGTCCCCTGGCGACAGGACCGACTCGGACGAGGAGGACGACGACGAGGGCTCGAGCGGACAGACGCAGGACACGCCCCCGGACGACGCGGGGACGCAGGTGGCGGAGGAAGCCCGACCCAGCCGCAAGGCGGCCGTGGAGGACCCGGTCCCGCGCATCGCGGTGGAGTTCGTGGGAGGCACCGCGGGTGGCATCGCGGGCGGCGCGGTGGGGCTCGTGGTCGGCTACCTGCTGGGCGCACCCACGGTGGGCTGTGACGAGTGCAATGTCGTCTCGCTGGTGGGCGGGCTCACCGGCGTTGTCATCGGCGTGCCCGCGGGGACGTGGGCGGGCGGACGGCTGATGGACGGCAAGGGCACCATCCTCGCCACTGTCGGCGGGAGCCTCGTGGGCTGGGGCGGCGCGCTGCTGGGCTCGCTCGTGCTCGGGGCCGACGACGACAAGGCCGTCTCCGCCCTGCTGCTCTTCCTGCCCGTCATCGGCGCCACCACGGGCTACGAGCTGTCGCACCAGTCGCACTCGGCCGTGAAGCCCGTGGCACCCACGCGCGCGGACACCGGCGTGCGGCTGATGCCCGTGGCCGGGATGACCGAGCACGGCCCGCGCTTCGGTCTCATCGGGCGTTTCTAGCTCCCCTGCCGGAAGTAGCGAGTCGACTCCTCGCGCACGCGGCCCTCGGCCACCAGCTTCTCCAGCGTGGCCAGCGCGCTGCGCTCCGCCACCGGGTGCATCACCGGCGGCGTATCCGCGTACGCGCGCTCCACCACCTCGGCCAGCGAGACACCGTCCGTGGGCACCGCCTCGAAGATGAGCGCCTCACGCTGCGCGCGGTGGTTCAGGTACTCCTGGAGCTTCGCGGGACCATCCGGCAGCGGCTGCCCATGCGCCGGGTACAACGTCGTGACGGGCCAGTCGCGAAGCCGGGCGAGCTGCGCCAGGTAGTCGCGCATGTTGCCCTCGGGCGGGTCGATGACGATGGAGCCCACGCCGGCCACCATGTCCCCCACCACCGCCGAGCGACTGCGCTCGTCCACCAGACACAGATGTCCCCGCGCATGCCCCGGCGTGTGCAACACGCGCCAGCGCTGCGGCACGTCCCCGGCCAGCTCCAGCACCTCGCCATCCTCCAGCAGCCGCTCGACGGGGAAGTCGAGCCACTCCGCCGTCTTCGCATGACACCAGAGCGGAATCCCCAGTCGCTCCTTCACCGCGCGCGCCCCTCCCACGTGGTCGCCGTGGTGATGCGTCAGCACCACCGCCACCGGCTTGCACCCCTCCGCCTTCAGGCTCGACACCAGCGACAAGAGCTTCGCGTACTGCTTCACGTCCCCGGAGCCCGGGTCCACCAGCAACAGCTCGCCGTTGCCCAGCACGTACGCGTTCGTGTGCGTCGCCGGAGGCAGCGTGGCCGTCTCCAGCGCCACCACGCGCACACCCTTCTGGAACTCGATGCGCTGCGAGATGTACCCAGGGCAGTACGGCGGCGTCAGCAGCCGCGCCCGCGCATCCGCCTCGTCCTTGAACGTGCCCAGCACCTGGAGCGCATGCACCGCCGGAGGATGCAACAGCGCCGTGCCGTCATTCCACCGAGCCAACGCCGCCTCTGGCGCAATCCACGCCCCCTCCGACAGCTCGCCCGGCCACAGCTCCGCGCGCGCCCTGGGCGGCAGCTCCACCAGATAGAAGTGCGTGTCGAAGCGCACCGGCACCGACGGCGGCGTGATCCACCGCCCCGCGCCCCGGAAGTCGTCCGCGCGCAGCGCCAGTCCCTCCGCGTGCAACAGCTCCCCCCACCCGAGCTTCCCCGCGAGCAACGCCTTGCGCAGGGCGTCCAGCTTCTCCTGCGAGAGCGCCTCGGCGCCCTCGGCCACCAGCACGCCCGCCTCCTCGAACAGCTCGCGCGCCGCCGCCGAGCGCAGCGCGGCCTCCTCGCCCGTGACACCCCGCACCGGCACCTGCGCGTCCGCCGCGTCCAGCTTCCCACCCGGGAACGCATAGAAGCCGCCGGCGAAGGCCAGCGCCTTGCCGCGCTTCACCCAGTACACCTCCACGCCCGCGCCCACGCGGCGGTACAACAACGCCACGGCCGAGCCCCTGGGCTCACTGGGGACATGCTGCAGGTCCAGGCCGAGGCCCAGACCGGGGAGTCGCTCGCTCATGTTCGCACCGTCTGGCCCAACAGCTGGCCCATCAGCTCGTGCGCCGCAGCCGACTGGTCCGGCCTCACATACAGCCGGGTGAGGCGCACCGCGCCACTGTAGCGCTGATACAGCGGCGTGTAGCGCGCCACCTCCGTCAGCCGACCCGTGGAGGCGTCGACGATGAAGAGGCTCGGCCCCGTGCTCGAGGGCCCCGAGGCGTACTTGCTGAGCACATTCACCGACTCGACGACGTAGTGCTCGAAGCCCGACGAGACGAGTGCGCTCCTCAGCACGTCCAGGTCATACCCGGCGTCGCGCTCGGTGAACTGCGCCAGCAGCTTGAAGCCCTGCCGCGTGATGATGCGCTGGGCCCACCGGTTGCGCGAGCGGCGCAGCGTGTACCAGAGCGCCGAGTCGTCACAGAGCAGGAACGCCTCCGGGTCCGAGGGAATCTCGAACTCGCCCGGCGACTCCTCGTAGTAGCGCCGCAGCATGTAGTCGAAGCTCACCGACGTGTGGTGCAGATAGACCGACACGAACATGTGGTAGCGGCTGAGCAGGAAGTCCTCGAAGGCGAACGCCGCCGCCCGGCTCAACGCCAGATAGGCCCGCCCGTCCTTCACCGCCGGATTGAGGTTGTTGATGATCCAATCCATGTCGTACCGGCCGTAGTTCACCCCCGTGTAGAAGGAGTCACGCAGCAGGTAGTCCATGCGGTCCGCGTCCAGCTCGCCGGAGACGATGGCGCGCAAGAGCGGCGCCCAGTCCACACCCTGCCAGGTGAAGCCCGGGTCCTTGGGCGGGCGCGCGCCCGTGATCAGCGCCACCGCCGCCATGGGGGTGATGCCCAGCCGCCCGAACTCGCGCTCGAGGATGGGCGTCAGCGAGCTGTCGAGCAGGATTTTGGCCGTGTAGTCCTCGTGGGTGGCCTGCTCGCCCTCGGCCGCCGAGTCCAGCCAGCCGGGCAGCCGCAGGAGCGAGCGCTTCGGAGCGATGCGCTCGGAGGCATGCGACAGCGGCATGTGCCCCAGGTCATGACACAGCACGGCCAGACGCACCGCGGTGCAGAAGCGCTCGCGCACATCCTCGGGCAGCGTGGACCGCGAGGCCACCGCGGCGAACACCCGCGCGGCCACGTGCATGGCGCCCAACGAATGGATGTGACGGGTGTGCGTGGCCCCGGGGAAGGCCAGGTCGCCGAAGCCGAGCTGCCGCACATAGCGAAGCCGCTGGTAGTGCCGGCTGTCGATGACCGCCTTCTCGGCGTCGCTCACCGGGATGGTGCCGTGGATGGGGTCGCGGATGCGCATGATGCCCTTTCCATACTCCTGGATACCCCCACCGGAGGTATTCCACCGTACTTCAAGCCCTGGCGGGAGGTAGCCCAGGAGGTAACCAACCGTCACCTGCGGACTGGGCGAGGACCGAGGGACGTGCTAACCCTCGGCCACCTCCGAATGCACATCATTCTGCTGCACAACCGCGACCACGAGCTCCTCCAGGATGACCCGGGCCGGGAAGCCCGCGAGGACGTGGTGCGGGTCGCCGCGGCGCTCGCCGAGGCCCTCACGAAGGGCGACACCCTCGCCGAGCCGCTCGCCATCGAGGGCGACCGGCTGGACTTCGTGGACACGCTGCGGCGGCGTCAGCCGGACCTGGTCATCAACCTCTGCGAGTCGCTCGCCGCCGACAGCCGCGGGGAGATGGCCGTCCCGTGCCTGCTGGACGCGCTGGGCCTGGCCTATACGGGCTCGTCCGCCCTCTCGCTGGGCCTCGCGCTGCACAAGCCCAAGGCGAAGGAGCTGCTCTATGCGCGCGGCGTGTCCACCCCGGGCTTCCGGGTGGTGGAGCGGCTGGAGGACGCGCTGGCGGTGGACCTGCCCTGGCCCCTCATCGTGAAGCCCGCGCGCGAGGACGCCAGCATGGGCATCAGCGGGGACTCGGTGGTGCACGAGCGGGCGGCGCTGGTGCGCGCCTGTGAGCAGGTGCTGCGCGAGTTCCATCAGCCCGCGCTGGTGGAGCAGTTCATCGCCGGCCGCGAAATCTACGTGCCGCTGCTCGGCAACCAGCCGCGCCGCGCGCTGCCGTTGACGGAAATCCACTTCGGTCGGACCTTCGAGGACCGGCCGAACATCGTGTCGTACAGCGCCAAGTGGGAGGCGGGCTCCGAGGAGTATCGGGATACGCCCGCCGGGCCGTGCCAGGTGGATGCGGCGCTGGAAGCTCGTTGTGTGCAGGTCGCGCTGGAAGCCTTCGCAGCACTCGATTGTCAGGACTATGGCCGGGTCGATCTCCGGGTGTCTCCGGAGGGCGTGCCCTACGTCATCGATATCAACCCCAACTGCGACCTCCATCCGGGAGCCGGGTTCGCCAGGGCCGCGGCCGCCGCGGGCCTGGACTACGCCGCGCTGGCCACCCGGCTGGTGGAGGTCGCTACCGAAAGAGCCCATGGACATCCGTCCCATCGAAGAAAAGGACCGGGAGCCCCTCGCCGCGCTGATTCGAAAGATCGAAACCTTCTCGCCGCAGGAGGTTGAGGTCGCCATCGAGCTGGTGGGCGAGGCCCTGAAGTCGGGCAACACGGACTACGCCATCATCGTCGCGGACCGGGCCGGTCAGCTGGTGGGCTATGTCTGTTACGGCCCCACGCCGATGACGGAGGACACGTACGACCTGTACTGGATTGCGTCCGCCACGGAGGTGCGTGGCCAGGGCGTGGGCGCGGCGCTGGTGTCCGGAATGGAGGGCGACCTTCGCCGTCGCAACGGCCGGCTCATCCGCGTGGAGACGAGCGCCACGGAGGCCTACGGCCCCACGCGCGGCTTCTATGCGTCCATGAAGTACGGCGAGGAGGCGCGCATCCGCGACTTCTACAAGGTGGGCGACGACCTCATCATCCTCACCAAGCGGCTGTAGTCCACCGCACGGGGTGTGGGGCGGGTGAAGACTTTGCCCGCCTCCCCCGTTAGAAGGGGCGTGATGACCCGCACGCTCCGACCGATGTCCCTGGCCCTCGTGGCCCTGTGCGCCCTCTTGACGGGCGCGCCCTCCGCGAAGGCCGCCGCGCCCGCCAAGGCCGCGGCGCCCGCGAAGTCCGCCTCCCTCCCCGCCGACGCGTCCGACGTGCTGAAGGCGCCGCGCCCCCAGGGCGGCGAGTTCTTCGGCCTGTACCTCATGGACAAGAAGGTGGGCTGGCTGTTCACGGACCTGGTGCTGGTGCCCGGGGCGGTGCCCCAGGTGAAGAGCGTCAACCAGCTGGTGTTCAAGGCGCTGGTCGGCACGCGCCTGTCGGAGCGCAACCACCGCGAGGAGCGCGTCTACGAGGCGAAGGCCGGCGGACGGCTCCTGTCCTTCACGGTGACGCAGCGCGGGGATGGTGGCGACCAGACGCTGGAGGGCACGACGACGCCCGACGGGAAGCTGCGCGTGGTGCGCAAGCGCGTGGGCTACGCGGACGAGGTGCTGCCGCTGTTGCCCGCGCCGAAGGAGCACGTGGAGGACGCGGACCAGGCGCGCGTGGCGCTCTTTCGCAAGGCGAAGGTGGAGGGCTTCTCGCTCGACGGGATGGACCTGGAGACCTACGGCCTGTCGACGACGGTGGAGGCCCCGGAGCAGCGCACGCTCAACGGGGTGAAGGTGAAGCTGGGCAAGGCCAGCAGCCTGTCGCAGAAGGAGAAGGTGCCGGTGGACTCCTACGTGACGCAGCGTGGGGAGATGGTGCTGGTGGACTTCGGCAAGACGATGCAGGCGCGCAAGGAGACGGAGGCGGTCGCCAAGCGGATGGACCTGGTGGAGGTGTTCGGCCTCACGCGCGTGGTGCTGCCCAAGCCGCTGCCCGAGGCGGCGCGCGCGGTGCCCGGCAACGTGAAGCTGGTGGTGCAGGGGCTGCCGGAGAAGTTCCGCGTGGAGACGTACCGGCAGAAGTTCACGGCCCGGCCGGATGGCGGCGTGGACGTGACGCTCCTGGCCGCGGCGCCCGCGACGGCGAACCGCAAGCCCCGGCCGCTGACGGACCCGGACGGCGGGGAGAACCTCAAGTCCACGCTCATGGTGGAGAGCGACGCGCCGGCCATCCGCGAGCAGTCCAAGAAAATCATCGGGGACGAGAAGGACGCGTACCGCGCCGCACAGAAGGTGAACACGTGGGTGGCCACACACCTGGAGAAGGACTACGGCGCCAGCGCGGACCGGGCCACGGATGTGCTGCGCCAGAAGCGCGGTGACTGCACGGAGCACTCGCTGCTGAGCGTGGCGCTGCTGCGCGCGGCGGGAATCCCGGCGCGGCGCGTGGACGGTGTCATCTACATGGTGAACCAGGACGGCGTGCCCGCGCTGTACTGGCACGAGTGGGTGGAGGCGTTCGTGGGGGAGTGGACCCAGATGGACCCCACGTTCAACCAGCCCGTCGCGGACGCCACGCACTTCGCGTTCGGCTACGAGGGCAACGCCGAAATCACGCCCCTCATCGGCACGCTGAAGGTCGTCGAGGTGAAGTAACGCGGCGAACCTCCGGGGGACGTGCTCACGCCCCCCGGTGCGCCAGCGCCAGTCGCTCGACGAGCTCCTTCGCGTCCGTGCGAGGCACCTCGCACGCGAAGCCCCGGCACAGGTACGCGGCGCCCTTGCCGCCCACCGGCTCGCGCCCCTCGAACAGCTCCTTCAGGAGCGCGGGCGCGGGCCTCCCCTCCTCCTTCCAGCCGAACGCGAACGTGGGCGCGTAGACGCGGTTCGCCGCGCTCAACAGCGGCGCCACCGCCTCGCGCGAGCCGCTGAACGTCACCCCCGCCGCGCCCTCCAGCAGCGCGTCCGCCGCGAGCCCCAGGTAACCGTAGCCCATCGCGTTGGCCACCAGCCCCTCGCGCATCTTCCCCACGTACTTCATCGGCAGCTCCAGGTGGTGCTCGTGGCCCGTGAGCGCCGCGAGCGCCACCTGCGCCTCCGTCAGCGTGGAGGCCCCCGAGGGGAACGCGTTGTCAAACAGGCCATACGTCGCCACCACCAAGTCCTTCTGACCGCGCGGCGCCGTGAAGTACGCCCGCTTCTCCTCATCCCAGAACAGCTCCACCGCGCGCTTCACCAGCGCCTCGGCCGCCTCCAGGTACTTCACGTCGAACGTGGCCTGGTACAGCGCCGTCAGCCCCGAGGCGAGGTTCCCGTAGTCCTCCAGGAACCCGTCGATGCGCGCCTGCCCCTCCTGGTACGAGCGCGAAAGCCGCGTCCCATCCCACAGCTTCGCCAGCACGAAGTCCGCCGCCGCCACCGCGAGCCGCGCCCAGTCCGGCCGCTCGAAGACCCGCGAGGCCAGCGCCAGCCCGCGAATCATCAACCCGTTCCACCCCGCGAGAATCTTGTCGTCCCGCCCTGGCTTCACCCGCTGCTCGCGCGCCTCGAACAACACGCGCCGCGCCTCGACGAGCTCGCGCTCCACCTCCGCTACCGGAAGCCCCCGCTCCCGCGCCAGCGTGTCGGCGGGCACCACCACCTCCAGCACCGTGGCCCCGTGCTCGAAGTTCCCCTGCGGCGTGACGTGGAAGTGCCGCATCACCAGCTCCGCGCGCTCGGGCGACAACAACCCGTGGAGCTCGTCCGGACGCCACACGAAGAACTTCCCCTCCTCGCCCTCGCTGTCCGCGTCCTGCGCCGCAAAGAAGCCGCCGCCCGCGTCCGTCATCTCGCGGCGCACGTACTCCACCGTCTCCTCCACCACCTTGCGCCACAGCGGACGCGACTCCACCTGCTCGGCCTCCGCGTACAGGTGCACGAGCTGCGCGTTGTCGTAGAGCATCTTCTCGAAGTGCGGCACCAACCAGCGCGCATCCACCGAGTAGCGATGGAAGCCTCCGCCCAGCTGGTCGTAGATGCCCCCCAGCGCCATGCGCTCCAGCGTGAGCAGCACCGCGTCCTTGAGCGGCGCGCCACCGCCCCGCCGCCACGCGCGCAAGAGCAGCGAGAAGTTCATCGGGTTGGGGAACTTGGGCGCGCCACCGAAGCCGCCGTGCACCGGGTCCACCTGCTGGACCATGCGCTTGCCCATCGTCACCACGTCCTCCGCGGACAGCACGCCGGGCGCCGCGTCCAGCCCATACGCGGCCAATTCCCCCAGGCCTTCGGCGAACTGCTCGGACTGCCGCAGCACCTCCTCGCGCTTGTTCGCCCACGCGTCCCGCAGCGCCATCAACAGCCGGGGGAAGCCCGGCCGGCCATAGCGGTCCTCCGGCGGGAAGTACGTGCCGCCGAAGAAGGGCTTCAGGTCCGGCGTGAGGAACACCGTCAGCGGCCACCCGCCGCCCTGCCCCATCAGCTGCACCACGCCCTGGTAGATCTGGTCCAGGTCCGGCCGCTCCTCGCGGTCGACCTTGATGTTGATGAAGCCCTCGTTCATCAGCCGCGCGGTGTCGGGCGACTCGAAGGACTCGTGGGCCATCACGTGACACCAATGGCACGCGGAGTAGCCCACCGAGAGCAGGATGGGCTTGTCCTCGGCGCGCGCGCGAGCGAGCGCCTCATCGCCCCAGGCGAACCAGTCCACCGGATTGTCGGCGTGCTGGCGCAGGTACGGCGAGGGCTCCTGGGCCAGACGGTGGGTGGAGCCGGACGACGGAGGGTGGGTGGCCATGGGGTCTCCGGGCGGGAACTGCCGGACCCAGGGCATATGGAGCCCCGCCATCCGGAGCAAGTCCCAACGGCGCGACCCTCCACTGTCGAACGCGAGCAGGGTACGCTGTCGACAAGACGTGAGCATGGCTTCCCTCGCCCCCGCCCCGCCCAACCCCGTCGGCCTCGGACTGAAGACGTGCATCGCCCTGGTGGGCGTGGCGCTCATCGTGAGGCTCCTGCTGGCGTTCGGCACCGACGTCTACTTCGACACCGCCTACTACTGGCAATGGTCGCGGCGGCTCGACTGGGGCTACTACGACCACCCTCCGCTCGTCGCGTGGCTCATCGCGCTGCTCGGCATCCACGCCACCGCGCTCGTGTGCGGCGCGGGCACCATCGCCGCGGTGTGGGGCCTGGCGCGCGACGTGTACCAGAGCCGTCAGGCCGCCTGGAGCGCCGCGGCCCTGTGGAGCGTGGTGCCCGGCGGCATGGTGGCCGGCGTCTGGGCCACGCCGGACTCGCCGCTGCTCCTGTTCTGGACGCTGGCCCTGTGGGCCCTGTGGCGCGAGCGCTGGGTGTGGGCCGGCGTCGCGTCGGGGCTCGCGCTGCTCGCCAAGTTCCCGGCGGTGCTCCTGGGCGTGGCCTTCCTCGTCACCGCGATGAAGGTGCGCCGCCTGCCCAAGGGCGCGTGGGGCACAGGCGCGCTCGCGGCGCTGTGCCTCCTCCCGGTGCTGCTGTGGAACGCGCGCCATGACTGGGTGGGCATCGCGTTCCAGTTGCGTCACGGCCTCGAGGGCAAGGGCGGCTGGGGCACGCTCGGCGAGTTCATCGCGGGGCAGCTCGCCTTCGGGGGACTGGTGATTCTCCCGCTCGCGTTCGTCTATGCGTTCAAGGGCCCGCGCGAGCAGTTCCTCCTGCGCATGGCCGCGCTCGTGCCGCTGCTGTTCTTCGGCTACGCGGCGTCGCGCGCGCGCGGCGAGGTCAACTGGACCACCATGGCCTATGTCAGCGTCTGCGTGGGCGTCGCGGGCATGCGCAGGCCCTGGCAAATCGCGGCGGCCTCCTCGGGGCTCGCGGTGGTGCTCGCGGTGACGCTGCACCTGTTCTTCCCGGTGCTGAACTTCAAGCGCGATACAGCCCTGTGGCGCACCCACGGCTGGGACGTGCTCCGCCAGCTGTCCACGCCCGAGAAGCTCTTCCCGGGGATGAAGCCAGACAGCGTCGTCGCGGTGTTCGCCGGCAACTACCAGCTGGCGTCACAAATCGCACACTACGCCCGCGTCCCCGTGGGCACCGCAGGCCCCGTCCGCTTCAGCCAATATGACGTCTGGGGAGAACCCCCCATCCCGCCTGGGAAAGATGTGCTCTGGGTGGAAGAGGATGGCCCGTTCGCCCCCGCCGCCCTCACGGACCGCTTCGAAATCATGGACGAGCACGTCGAGCTGGTTGGAACTTTCCAGGGACGTCGTCTGCATTTCTTCCGGGTGTGGTGGGTCCGCAATGCCAGACCCTGACGTGCCCGGGAGGGCATGACAACTTTCAAAGCCTCTCACCGACAACAAGGGAAACCGTTTTTGCCCATTAAACAGAGGTCCCCCATGTCGACTGTCTCCTCTGCGGGTTCGCGTCGAGTCTCCACCTCCGCCACCGCGGCCGCCGCCACGCCCCCCACCGTGAAGAAGGGCTCGAAGGGCCCGACGGTGACGACGCTGCAGAAGAAGCTGGCCGCCGCGGGCTTCAACCCCGGTCCCGTGGACGGCATCTTCGGGCCGAAGACGCAGGCGGCGGTGTTGTCCTTCCAGAAGGCGAAGGGCCTGGTGCAGGACGGAATCGTGGGCCCGAAGACGTGGGGCGCGCTGAACAAGACGGGCGGAGCCAGGCCGCCCGCGCAGCAGCCGGGCACGAAGGGCAGCGCGGAGACCTTCGTGCAGAAGGCGCTCGCGCAGCGCGGGGACCGCTACGTCTTCGGCGCGGAGACGAAGATGAGCGACAAGAACCCGTCGAAGTGGGACTGCTCGGAGCTGGTCGAGTGGGCGGCCCACCAGGCGGGCGTCAAGGTGCCCGACGGCACGATGAACCAGCTGCCGTACTTCAAGCAGAAGGGCACCACCATCTCCGTGGACGAGGCCCTGCGCACGCGCGGCGCGCTCCTGTACCGCCCCGGCCACGTGGCCATCAGCCTGGGCGACGGGCGCACCATCGAGGCGCGCGGCTCCGCGTACGGGGTGAACATCTTCAGCGCCCACAACCGCGGCTGGACGGCCGGTGCGCTCATCCCGGGCCTCAAGTACGGGTGAGCCGCTGACGCCCCACAGGGTGTAGAGTCCGGACGTGGCGGCGCGGGTGACGCGTCGCTCGCGCTCCCCATGGACTTCACCCTCTTCGTCGTCGGGCTCATCAAGGTGGTGCTGGGCGGCCTCGTGGCCGCGCTGGGCATCTGGCTGGCGTTGCGCGGGCTCAGCCGCATCCTCGGCTCGCGGCCGGAGGAGGAGCTGCGCCAGGGCAACGTGGCGGCGGGCCTGGTGCACGCCTCCAGCCTGGTGTCGCTGGGGCTCTTGGTGCAGCACGCGGTGCAGGCCACGTCGGACGCGGTGGACCTGGCCGTGCGCGCCCCGCACTTCCAGGGGTCGATGGTGCCCGGGCTCATCGCCGTGGCGGCGCTGCACGTGGGCCTGTCGCTCATCGTCGGCGTCACCGTGCTCGCGCTGGGCATCCTCCTGTTCGACCGGATGACGCCGGGCATCGACGAGCTGGCCGAGGTGCGCAAGGGCAACGTCGCCGCGGGGCTCATCCTCTCCGCCATCCTCCTGGTGCTCGCGCTCTTGACGGCGCCCGGGCTCCAGGCGGCCCTCAACGGCCTCATTCCCTTCCCCCAGCTCCCCGAGGGGACGCTGGTGGCGCCGGCCTGACACGGGAGGCAACGGGCGAGGCCATGTCCACGAGCGCCGGACTCAAGACGGCCCTGAAGCTGCTGCTCGCCGGGTTCACGCTGACCAGCGTGCTGTGCTGCCTGGGCGTGGGCATGGTGGGGCACCTGGTGGACACGAAGGCGCCGCCCGTGGAGCCGGGCCTGCCCCCGAGCGCGGACGTGGTGGACCTGGGCCTGGTGCTCATCCCCGCCGACACGTCGCCCTCGCGCGCGCTCACGTACGACTGGAACACGGAGGGGCTGCGGCCGCCGGGCAGCCGGCTGGGGTACGGCCTGGGTGAGCTCTTGGACGCGTGGCTGGAGGACCAGCACAAGGTGCTCGGGCGCAGGCTGCGCTACCGCTCGCTGGGCCAAGAGCGCTTCACCTACCAGCCCCCGAGCGGCTGCTCCGCGGACATGCGCTGCATCTACGAGGAGCTGATGCGCGGCAACGCGGGGCCCGTGGAGGCGCTGGGCGAGCGCTTCATCGTCGCCATCCGCGAGCGCGGGCTGGACTCGCAGCAGGCCGCGCGGCTCATCCTCGGCTTCGTGCAGCGCATCCAGTACGAGGTGCCCACCGATGAGCCCTTCGGCATCATCCCCCCGGCGCTGGTGCCGGCGAGGAACCGGGGGGACTGCGACTCCAAGGCGCTGCTCGCGGTGATGCTCCTGCGGCAGGTGGGAATCGAGGCGGTGATGCTCTACTCGGACCCGCTGGCCCACGCGGCGGTGGGCGTGGGCCTGCCGGGCACGGGCACCCGCCTGCGCCACGGCGGGCGCAGCTACCAGTACGCCGAGGTCACCGCCGAGGGCTGGCCGCCGGGCATGATTCCGCCCAAGTACGACAAGCCCCGGCTGTGGCGCGTGATGCCGCTGGACGCCGCCACCTCCGGCTAGCGCGGCTCCGGCGTGGACCGCGCGAGCACGGCCTGCAGGTAGCGCTCGTAGGCCTCCTTCATCGGCAGCTCCGAGTCCACGCCCAGCCGGCGGCGCGTCGTCTGGTGCAGCGAGCCGTCGCGCGGGTCCACGCCCTCCTTCACGTAGCGCTCCCAGAAGATGGCGGAGCCCCGGCGCTGCCACAGGGGCAGCTCGTTGAAGTGGATGCCGCGCTGGAACAGCAGCTCGTTCTTGAAGGCCACCGGCTTGCCGTCCAGCTCGCGCGTGGCCTGCGCCGCGCTCAAGCCCTCCTTGCGCAAGGTCCAGTAGCACCAGCCCTGCAACGAGCACCGGCTGCCGTCCGCCTGTCGCCACGTGAAGTAGTCCAGCACCGCCCGCTCGTCCGCGCCCAGCCACACGCGCCCGTCGAACACCGCCGGCACGCCCGCCGCGTGCGTGAAGGTGGCGCTGGCGAGGCCCGCCGACAGCGACACCAGCTTCTCCACCTCGCGGTCGAAGAGCGACGCGTCCGGCCGCAGCAGCACGGAGATTTCGTCGCTCTGCGTGTACGCGTACACGCCCTGGAGCTCCTCCAGCAGCGTGCTCGCGGTGCGGACCATCCACCGGTGGAAGAGCGGGTCGAAGGGCTTCTCGAAGCGCTCCTGCGTGAAGCGCGAGAAGCCCCGCCCGTCCACGCGCAGCACCGCCCAGGCTCCCGGCAGGAGGCGCAGCGCGTGGAACCACTCCCCCTGTCGCATCCGTCCGGCCAGCTCGTCAGCGTCCATCATCCGTGTCCTCCTTCCAGTCCTCGACGACGAAGCCGCCCTCGGCGGCCCAGCGCACGTGGTACAGCGAATCGAAGCCCTCTTCGCGGCGCGGCCGGCACAGCCGCTTCACCGTGGCGTACAGCGCCACCTCCGGCACCCGCGCCCGCCCCTCGCGCCGGGCGTTCCGGGCGAGGCAGTCCTCCAGGCGCGACTCGAAATAGAAGCCCACCACCCGCGCGCCCAGCTCGTGCCCCAGGGCGATGAGCGGAGCGCGCTGCTCACAGTCGGGGTGCGTGTTGTCCACCACCACTGAGCGCCCGGCCACCAGCGCCTCGGTGACGAGCCGACGCTGACGCGCCTCCTTGCGACGCGCGTGCGGCCACAGGTCCTTGCTCACCAGCACGTGCGTGTCCGCGAAGCGCTCGCGGAAGAAGCGGCTCTTGCCGGAGGCCTGCAACCCGATGAAGAGGATGAGTTCCATGACGGAAGCCCTCCGGACGCGGCGCCGACAGACCGGCTGACGCTCGCCCCCGGGCCACTGCGCGCGAGACACGCACGCGCCACTCATCACGTCGCGCGAGCGTGCCGCCTCGCGTCTACCCGGATTCGCTCGCGATGTACGCCGCCGCACAGCTCGCGCGCCTTTCGCGGCGAATGTGTTGATTCAACTCGCTTTGCTCGATTAACAATTAAGTCTCGAATTACTGTTTTTTAAGAGATGTCGTAATCCGCCGCCCGGACTGGAGTCCGGAAGCGGCGGCCGCAGCACGAAGCGCAACCCGAGCAGGAGACACCCATGAAGACCTCACTCTCGTCGTATGCGTTACGTTGGCGTCGGCTCTCCGTCATGGCCCTGGGCCTGGGGATGGTGGCCCCCGTTCCGGTCCTCGCGGCCTCGAAGTCCCCCTCGCGCGTCGAGCGCGCGTCGATGCTCCCCGCGCGGGTGGTGGACGCGGCGGCGGTGGGCTCGGCGAAGCCGGCCACGGGCCTGGTGGCGACGGCGGGCGGACGTCACGCGCTCGTCACGGGCGCGGGCCGCGTGCTGCACCGCACGGACAACACCATCCAGTCACTGAGGACGCTGGCCGTCCCCAAGACGACGCTGCAGCTGCACGTCTGGGAGGAGACGGGCGCGGACGGCAAGCGCCAGGACTTCTTCGCCTACAGCCGCGGCGGCACGGAGCTGCTCGGGCGCGCGCAGCCCACCTCGTACCAGGTGCGACTGGCGCACGTGAGCTTCGACCCGGTGCGCCAGGGCGCGCCGCTGGTGGCCGACACGCTGGCCGCGGACACGGGGAACACGCTCTCGCTGGTGCAGCTGCAGGCCACGCCGCTGCCGGAGCTGCGCGAGGCGCTGGAGCGCGAGGGCAAGGTGCTGCGCTTCCTCACGGACCACACGTACCTGGTGGAGCTGGACGCGGACGCGCGCAAGCGCGTGGCGGAGCTGCCCTTCGTGCGCTGGGTGGGGCCGTACCATCCCGAGTACCGCGTGGAGGACGTGCTGCGCGAGTCGCTGACGGGGCGCGCGGCGAAGCTGGAGCCGCAGCGCTACTCCATCATGGTGGGCGAGCGCGGCAGTGCGCGTCAGGACGAGGTCGCCGAGGCGGTGCGCAAGCTGGGCGGCACGGTGGAGCTGGTGGAGGCCGGCGGGCTGCGCGTGGAGGCCACGCTCACGCAGGACCAGCTGGAGCGGCTCGCGCGCTCCAACGCCGTCCAGTACATCGACCGGTGGGGCGGCCCCGGTGAAGTGGACATGAACAACGTGCGCGAGGTCGGCGGCGCCAACTACATCCAGACGGCCGAGGGCTTCACGGGCCAGGGCGTGCGCGGCGAAATCTTCGACACCGAGCTGCGCACGACGCACCAGGAGTGGGCGACGCCGCCGCTCATCCACAGCACGTCCAGCGCGGGCAGCGCGCACGGGACAAGCTGCTACAGCATCAACTTCGCCAGGGGCGTGGACGCCACCGCGAAGGGGCTCCTGCCGGACGGCCAGGGCATCTTCTTCCTCTACAGCCAGTCCAGTCAGTTCGGCGGCCCCAAGTCGCGCTACGACATCAACCGCGAGCTGACGGACCCGGCCGGCCCCTACCGCGCCGTGTTCCAGACCTCCAGCGTGGGCAGCACGCTGGGCACCGCGTACACCACCATCTCCGCCGAGGTGGACGACTACCTGTTCAAGCACCCCATCCTGAGCACCCAGTCGCAGAGCAACTCCGGCACGCGCAACTCGCGGCCCCAGGCGTGGGCGAAGAACATCGTGTCGGTGGGCGGCTTCTACCACTACGACAACGCCAACCGCGACGATGACCGCTGGAACGGCGGCGCGAGCATCGGCCCCGCGGCCGACGGGCGCATCAAGCCGGACCTGTCGTTCTTCTACGATGCGGTCCGCTCGGCCAACAACTCGAGCAACACGTCGTACTACAACTTCAGCGGCACCAGCGCGGCCACGCCGCAGACGGCGGGGCACTTCGGCCTGCTGTTCCAGATGTGGCACGAGGGTGTGTGGGCGGGCTTCGGCGGCGGCGCGGACGTGTTCGCCAGCCGCCCGCAGATGGCCACCGCGAAGGCGCTGATGATCAACCTGGCGCACCGCTACAACTGGAACGTCACGGGCAACAACGCGGACCTGACGCGCGTGCGCCAGGGCTGGGGGACCGCGGACCTCAAGCGGCTGCATGACCGCTCGGGCTCCACCAGCATCATCAACGAGACGGACAACCTGCTGCCCCTGGGCGTCAACGAGTACAAGGTCAGCGTGACGGGCACGGAGAAGGAGCTCAACGTCACCCTCGTCTACACGGACCCGGCCGGCACGGTGGGCGCGGCCCAGGCGCGCATCAATGACCTGTCGCTGCGCGTGACGTCGCCCTCGGGCGTCGTCTACTGGGGCAACAACGGCCTGTCCGCGGGCAACGTCTCCACGTCGGGCGGCGTGTCCAACAAGGTCGACACCGTCGAGAACGTCTTCCTCGTCTCGCCCGAGGCGGGCAGCTGGAAGGTGGAGGTGCTGGGCGACGAAATCGTCCAGGACGCCGACCTCTCCACGCGCGTCATCGACGCGAAGTACGCGCTGGTGGTGAGCGGCGGCCTCATCGTCCCGTAACACCTTCGCGCCGGGGCCGGGAAGCGGGCCTCGGCGCGCGTGCCCGAACACATCGTCCGTGAGCGCATGGCTCACGCGACACCACCGGGGTCGGCCCATCGGCCCCGGTGGTGCATCGAGGTCGGGCCCCGAGCCCTCCTCCCGCTCCGCCCTCCGGGCGACACGGGCGCACCCAAGACACTGGCCGCCCGACTCGCCCGCGTGGCATGACTCGGCGCCATGGCCCGTGACGTCTCCTTCTTCGACCAGCTCGGCTCGCTCCTCGCCAAGGAGCGCGAGGCCGAGAAAGCCCGCCTGGCCACCCTCGCCCAGGGCCTGTCCCTCCACGAGCGCGAGGAGCAGGGCCTGTCCGTCCTCGACCTGGAGACGGTGGAGGAGGCGGTCGGCCTGGGAGGCCGCGTCCTGTTGACGCTCGCCCGCGCCGACCGCGCGCGCCTGCCCGCCCGGCTCCACAACGGAGACCTGGTCGCCGTGCTCCCCCGCCGCGCCGAGGTGAGCGAGCCCGCGCGCGCCCTCGTCTCCCGCGCCAGCGCCACGCGCCTGCAGCTCGCCTTCGACCGCTCTCCGCCGCCCTACGTCCACGAGGGCCTCCTGCGCCTGGACGTCGTCCCCAACGACATCACCTACGAGCGCATGCGCGCGGGCCTGCAGCGCGTGAAGGCCATGGACAAGGGCCTGGAGCGCCGCAAGCGCGAGGTCCTGCTGGGCAACGAGCCCCCGCGCTCCGACACCCCCAGGGACCTCGAGCCGAGCCGCCCCCTCAACCCCGAGCAGCTCGACGCCGTGAAGCGCGCGCTCGCCGCCGAGGACTTCTTCCTGGTCCACGGCCCCCCGGGCACCGGCAAGTCCACCGTGCTCGCGGAGGTCGCCGCCCAGGCCGTGGCCAAAGGCCAGCGGCTCTTGTGCACCGCCGCCAGCAACGCCGCCGTGGACCACCTGTTGGACCTGTGCCTCGCCAAGGGCCTGCGCGCCATCCGCGTGGGCCACCCCGCCCGCGTCGCGGCCCGACTCCAGGAGCACACCCTGGACATCGTCGTGGAGGAGCACCCCGACCGCGTCATCTCCCGAGACCTCTTCGACGAGGCGTTCTCCCTGCTCGGCTACGCCCGGCGCCAGCGCACCCAGGGCCGCAGCCGCGAGCGCTTCTCCAACGCCCGCGCCTCCACCACGGAGGCCAAGGCCATGCTCGACGAGGCCCGCGCGCTGGAGAAGAAGGCCGTGCGCTCCGTGCTCGCCAACGCGGACGTCGTCTGCGTCACGCTCGCGAGCCTGGAGTCCAGCGTGCTCGCCGGCGAGAAGTTCGACCTGGCCCTGCTCGACGAGGCCACCCAGGCCACCGAGCCGCTCGCCCTCCTGGGCTTCCTGCGCGCCCCCATCGTCATCCTCGCCGGAGACCCGCAGCAGCTGCCGCCCACCGTGCTCTCACAAGAAGCCGCGCGCGCGGGCCTGGCGGTGAGCCTCTTCGAGCGCCTGCTCGAGGACCATGGCGACGGCGTCAAGCGCATGCTGCGCGAGCAGTACCGGATGAACGCGCGCATCATGGACTTCCCCTCGCGCGAGATGTACGCGGGCCAGCTGCGCGCGCACCCCTCCGTCGCGGACCACACGCTCCAGGACGTGCTGCCCCCGGGCACCGAGGTCGACGCCCCGCCCGTCCTCTTCCTCGACACCGCCGGCAAGGGCTTCGACGAAGAGGTCGAGCCCACCACCCACAGCCTCTTCAACACCGGCGAGGCGGACCTCATCGAGGCCCGGGTGCGCGCGCTGCTCGGCCACGGCCTGGACCCGCGCGAGCTCGCCGTGATTACGCCCTACAGCGCCCAGGCCCACCGCCTGCGCGAGCGGCTGGAGCCCTTCGCCCCCGACGTGGAGGTCGACACCGTGGACGCCTTCCAGGGCCGCGAGAAGGACGCCATCCTCGTCTCCCTCACCCGCTCCAACAGCGAGGGCCAGGTGGGCTTCCTCAACGATTTGCGCCGCATGAACGTCGCCCTCACCCGCGCCCGCCGCCACCTCTTCGTCGTCGGCGACTCCGCCACCCTCAGCGGCCACCCCTTCTACGCCCGCTTCATCGAAGGGACTCAAACGAGCGCCGGCTACCGCTCCGCCTGGGAGTGGCCCGACGCCCCCTGAGCGCAATGCCTCACATCGGCAGGTCCACGCCGACCCAGCCCTGGGGTACTACGCAAGGACTGTCGGGGTCAGCCTCCAAAAATTGTCGCAACGGCGAACCAAATTTGTCACCTCCACCCACCTGTGCGGGGGAGCGCACCCGGATATCAGGTATTTGGCTCAAGCCCTGTTGTCGGGCATGAGACATGCTTACCGCCGTGGCGGGGAGGAACCGCCACATGTCTCAACGTCCGAACGTGACGAAGGAAAACGACGTCTGGGTTCTCCGTATCGAAAAGGAGAACGGCAAGGTGCAGGAGTACCGGTGCGCCACCGAGAACCAGGCCCGGCAGCTGGCCATGGTGATGTCCAAGCCGGACACGGGTGGGCCACCGCGTCCGCCGTCGCCGGTCCGCTAGGCCGGCCATGAGATAAGGCACGGGTCAGGAGCCGCCCGTGTCCCTCTCTCTCGAATCCCGCTTCGTCGACGCCCAGGGCCTGCGACTGCACGTGCGCGTGCGTCCAGGCGCCCCCACCCGGCCCGCCGTCCTGTTCCTCCACGGCTGGCTGGACCACTCCCACAGCTTCGACGCCGTGCTCGAGCACGTGCCCGCCGACTGGCGCGTGGCGCTGCTCGACTTCCGCGGCATGGGCCAGAGCGCCCACGCCCCGCCCGAGGCGAACTACCAGGCGGGAGACCACCTGCTGGACGTGGAGGCCGCGCTGGACGGGCTGGGCTTCGAGCAGGCCCACCTGGTGGGCCACTCGCTCGGCGGCATCATCGCGCTGACGTACGCCGCGGTGCGGCCCGAGCGCGTGCTGGACGTGGCGCTCATCGAGAGCCTGGGCCCCACCGGCGGCCCGCCCGAATACGCGGTGGAGCGGCTGCGCGCCTTCATGAACGACGCGCGCCGGCCGCCGAACTCCAAGCCCTATCCGGACGTGGAGGCCGCCGCCGCGCGCCTGAGGGAGAACAACCCCACCCTGCCCCCGGCCGCCGCCTTGCACCTGGCCCGGCACGGCACCCGGCCCCATGAGAAAGGAGGCGTGGTCTTCACGTTTGATCCACGACACCGCCGCAGGTTCGCGCACGGACACGACGAGGCGCAGTGGCTGGCGCTGCAGGCCGCGGTGACGTGCCCGGTGCTCCTCATCCGGGGCCAGGACGGGCTGTGGCCGGACGCGGCGAAGCTGGACCGGCGGCTTGAGGCGCTGCGTACACTTTCGGGCCCTCCGCTCGTGCTCCCGGGTGGGCATCACGTCCACATGGAGCGTGCCCAGGATGTCGCCCGCGCGCTCGCGGACTTCATCCGCTGAAGGGCGTCACCCGGTCAGAACGCCCGGAAAACTCTTTCCCAGGCGTGGGCAAATCGGTTCCACCCCAGGCTCCTTACCGCCACTGCGCATCCCAACCCCTTGAATTCAGGACAGCGTCCTCGTCCTTTCGGTTGGTATGCGATTTGGATTACCGCGCCTCGGCGGATCACGCACCGGACCCATCCGGGGGCGTGTGGGGAGAAGGGTGAGGGAGCGGACAATGGGGATGGGGTTGAGGGGGCGAGTCCTCGCGTTGGCGGTGCTCGTCACCACCACGATGGCGTGTCACGAGGGGAATGAAACCCGCTCGGTGCAGGCCACCGCGGTGGTGGACATGGACGTGCTCGACTTCGGCGAGGTGCCGGTGGGCGAGTGGCGGGAGCGCGAAGTGCGCATCCGCAATGTCGGCTATGTGCCCTTCTTCGCCATCGAGGCACTGGCCATCATCGGCAACCCCTCATACGAGGTGGAGCTGACGGACGGTGGCGGCCGGGTGATGCCCGGTGAGTCGCACCTGGTGAAGGTGCGCTTCCATCCGCTGGCCGAGGGCGTGACGGAGGAGACGGTGTTCGTCTCCACGGACGCCAACCAGGGCGCGCAGGCGCAGGTGCGCGTCACCGGCCTGGGCACGCCGACGCAGATTGGCCTGTTTCCGCCGGTGCTCGACTACGAGACGCTGGAGGTGGACAGCGAGCGCAAGCTGACGGTCACCATCAACAACCCGGTGGACCTGCCGCTGACGCTCGCGGTGCGCGGCGACTGGCCGGACCCCTTCACGCCCGACACGATTACCATCCCGCCCAACTCCACCGTGGAGGTGGGCACGCAGTACCTGCCGCGCGCGCTGGGCGCCATGGACGCCCAGCTGGAGGTCCGCTCGTGCGAGGCGTGCACGCCGTCGGTGGTGGAGCTCAAGGGCAACTCGGTGGCGAGCGCCTTCGTCTTCGACCCGGCGCCCGTGCCGTTCGACTTGATTCCGGTGCACGAGCGCACCAAGTCCTTCACCCGCGCGCGCAACATCACCTGGCGGCCGGTGACGATTTCGCAGCTCATCACCAGCGACCACGCCTTCGTGCCGCTCTCCAAGCCGGAGGGCACCACGGTGGCGCCGGGCGAGGTGGTGGAATTGCCCATGGAGTTCGCGGCGCGCTTCTCCGGCCCCAACGTGGGGGACCTCAAGGTGCAGTACGCGTCCGACAAGCCGCGCCAGTCGGAGGTCATCCTGGACGCGCGAGGCGGCCGGCCCACGCTGGCGGTGACGCCCGTGGCGCTGGACTTCGGCGAGCTGCCGGTGGGCGGCAAGGTGGAGCAGGTCATCCGCATCACCAACGCGGGCACCAACGGCTCGCTGCGCTTCATGGGCGTGGCGTCCGACGGCGACAGCAACCAGTTCAACGTGGACGTGCCCACGCGCGGCACGCAGCGGCTGCCGTGGGCGTCGGGCGCGTGGCCCACGCTGGAGTCGGGCGGGCTGGAGATTGCCCCGGGCAACGACGCCCTGGAGCTGAAGGTCTACTTCGAGCCGACGGTGGAGGGCAGCTTCCGGGCCCGGCTGCGCGTGCGCTCGGATGACCTGTTCAACGCGGAGCGCGAAATCATCCTCACCGGTCGCTCGCGCACCAGCGGCCCGTGCGTGTACGAGCTGTCGCCGCAGCCGATGATGGACTTCGGCAACGTGGTGCCGGGCCGCGGCGCGGTGCTGGGCTTCCGCTTCAAGAACCCCGGCCGGGCCGAGTGCGCGGTGAAGGACGTGCACCTGTCCAACGACGCGGGCGGCGCGTTCTTCATGCCGGGCGGCCGGCTGACGGGCGGCGTGGTGCTCTACGACACGGCCTTCAGCGCCATGGTGGCCTTCCGGCCGCGGACGGAGGGCGAGTACTCGGGTGAGCTCAAGCTCACGGTGAACAACCCCGCGGCGCCCACGGTGACGCTGCCGCTCAAGGGTGTGTCGCGCCAGAGCTGCCTGGTGGCCACGCCGTCCTACGTGGACTTCGGCCCCATCCGCTACGACTGCGCCGCGGCGCCTCGCAAGACGTACATCTCCAACCGGTGCAGCGAGCCGCTCACGGTGACGGGCACGGACATCGGCCAGGGGACGAGCACGCAGTTCTCGCTGCTGACGCCCATCACCCAGCCACGCACGCTGCAGGCGGGTGAGGGCTTCGAGCTGGAGGTGGACTACTCGCGCACCGTGCTGGGCCAGCACTACTCGCCCCTGTACCTGCGCACGGCGACGGACCCGACGCCCTTCATGGTGCCGCTGCTCGGCGAGACGAACCACGAGGGCATCCAGGTGGACCGCTACACGCAGGGCACCGACAGCCAGCTGGACGTGCTCTTCGTGGTCTCCAACACGACGACGATGGACCCGTACCAGGAGCGCCTGAAGGCGGCGATTCCGGGCTGGCTGGACTACGCGCGGCAGCAGAACGTGGACGTGCGCATGGGCGTCACCAGCACGGGCCTGGTGCAGCGCGGGCCGCAGTGCGGCGGCGGGGCCAACGGCGGCGAGGCCGGGCGCCTGTTCCCGGTGGACGGCAACCGGGCGCGCGTGCTGTCCAGCGCCAGCCCCAACGCGGCGGCGGGCCTGCAGGCGAACATCGACGTGGGCCTGTGCCACAACCTGGTGCAGGGCCTGGAGACGATGCGGCAGGCCCTGTCAGCGCCCCTGTCCGAGCAGACGGATGACCCGCGCACCGCGCAGCCCAACGACGGCAACTGGGGCTTCACGCGGCCGGCGGCGCGCATGGCGGTGGTGGTGCTGGCGGACGAGGACGACAACTCGGGCTTCGCGCCGGACAGCTACATCCAGTTCCTCCAGACGCTGAAGGGCACGGGCATGTCGCACCGCAGCCAGCTCTACGCGCTGGTGCCCACCGACAACCGCTGCACCACGGCGGGCAGTGACGCGGACCGCTTCGTGGAGGTGGCGCGCGGCACGGGTGGCCGGGCGGAGTCCATCTGCGAGGGCAACTACCGGCCGCTGCTCGACTCGGTCATCCAGCGCGCTGGTGATTTGCAGGCGGACTTCCCGCTGACGACCACGCCCACGGGCCAGGCGGAGATGTCCGTGTACGTGCAGGGCCAGCAGGTGCCGGAGAGCCAGTGGGCGTACGACGGGGCGACCAACTCCATCGTCTTCGGCGGCGCGGCGGTGCCTCGTCCCGGGCAGGCGGTGGAGGTGCGCTACCGCAGCGTGTGCAAGGCGCCGCCCACCTCGAGCCCCTGAGTGCGGGGGGCCCCACGTCCTCCGAGAGGTGGGGCCTTTCGCGTGGCGGGGAAATGACGCGCCGCGGGCTTCCTCAGTTGGCCCCGGCGCGGCTATCGTGGCGTCGACGTGGAGACATTCGGCCGCTACGAGCTGCTCCGGAAGATCGCCATCGGCGGCATGGGCGCCGTCTATCTGGCCCGGCAGAAGGGGCCGGTGGGCTTCCAGAAGCTGCTGGTGGTGAAGCGGCTGCTGCCCCACCTGTCCGAGGACGATGAGTTCATCGAGATGTTCCTGGACGAGGGGCGCATCGCCGCGCACCTGAACCACCCGAACATCGCGCAGATCTACGACCTGGGCGATGTGGACGGGCAGTACTTCATCGCCATGGAGTACGTGCACGGCGAGGCGGTGGGGCCGCTGGGACTCAGGGCACAGCAGCGCAAGCTGACGATTCCCCTGGGGCTCAAGTGCCGCATCATCGCGGACGCGGCGGCGGGGCTGGATGCGGCGCACAACGCGCGCAGCCCGTCGGGGCGCAAGCTGGCGTTGATCCACCGGGACGTGTCGCCGCAGAACGTGCTCGTCGGCTACAACGGCGGCGTCAAGCTCATCGACTTCGGGGTGGCGAAGGCGTCGGGGAAGTTCTCCCAGACGGTGGTGGGCACCATCAAGGGCAAGCACGCGTACATGTCCCCGGAGCAGGCGCGGGGCGAGCCGTTGGACCACCGCTCCGACATCTTCGGACTGGGGACGGTGTTCTACGAGCTGCTGACGCACCAGCGGCTGTTCAAGCGTGACACGGAGATCGCCACGCTCAAGGCGGTGGTGGGGACCAAGATTGTCCCGCCGTCCGAGGTGATGCCGGACATCCCCAAGGCGCTGGACGCCATCGTGCTCAAGGCGCTGGCGCGCAAGCGCGAGGAGCGCTTCGCCTCGGCGGGCGAGGTGCAGCTCGCGCTGGATGAGTTCCTGGTGCAGCAGAAGCTGCACGCGACGCCCGCGCACCTCGCGGCGTTCATGCAGGACGCGTATTCGGAGGAGCTGGAGGAGGAGCGGCTCGCGGCCGAGCCCACCGTCATCCACTACGACCCGAGGCTCGCGGCCCGTCAGCAGGCCGCCGCGGCGGCAGCGGCCGCAGGTGACACGGCGGGCTCCGGGCAGCGGCCCACGGCGCGTCCGACGCCCGCGGGGACGCCGGCGCGCAAGCCAGGAGGCTCCTCGGCCTCGGCGCCAGCGATGGTGAAGGACCCGGGCGGCGTGTCCGCGTCGTCCACGTCGCCCATGGCGCCCGCCCGGCGCGCGCCCACGGGGTCCTCCGCGGCTGCGGCGCCGGTGGCCGGACGAAGCGGGACAAGTGGTGGCTCGGCGGCGCCCGGACGAAGCGGTGGCTCGACCTCGTCCGCCGCGCCGATGCCCGCCAAGGGTGGCACGGGCTCCAGCAAGGCGCCCTCACCGCCTCCGGGCAGGACAGCGGGCTCGGCGCCCAAGCGCGTGCCCACGCGGACTCCCGAGCCGCCCGAGGAACCCGAGGAGCCGTAGCCCCGGCACCCTCGCGTTCGGCTCGACCTCAGTCGACATAGAACCCGGCATCGCTCCAATACACTTCATCCAGGTCGGCATCCCGAGGCATCCACGTCTTCAGCGGCCCGCCCACGAGCCGCTCGACCTCGGCCTCGGTCATCCCCCGGCGAATCCGCCAGAACTTGAAGGCCGAATAGCCGGGCGCGAAGACGGTGTCCTCCCTGAAGGCGAGCGAGGCCAGCTCCCCCAGGTATCCGTCGAGTGGACGGAACACGTAGAGACACAGCAACGCACTGGCCACGACCGCGAGGACGCGGGCCCACCTCGAGGTGCTCGAAGTCCGAGGTGCTGGTGTTTGCATCACATCCCCCGCCCCGCGTCGGAACGACCTCCCACGCCCCCCGGGACACGGCGACCTCGTGTCCCGGAGGCGCGGTGACTCACTTGCTGCGGCCGTCGTACTGGAACGTCTTCACCGTGTTCAGGTCGACGCCGTCCAGGCAGCGCACGTTGATGGCCGCCATCTCGGAGCCGTCCGGGCCCTTGCCGCGCGCGAAGGAGCGCACGCCGCACTTCGAGCAGAACAGGTGGTGGATGATGTTCTGGTTGAACTGGTAGTCCGTCAGGACGCCCTCGCCCGAGCGCAGCGTGAACTGCGACACCGGCGTGAAGCTCAGCATCGTCCCCGTCTTCTGACAGATGGAACAGTTGCACTGGATGGCCGGCTGGGACAGGTCCAGCTTCACCTCGTAGCGCACCTGCCCGCAGTGACAGCCACCCTCGTAGCTCTTGAGCTCGCTCATGCGCGACATCCTGCATGCGCTCGCACGGACGTCCACGCGAAAACGCGCGCCGCGGCGCGGCATGCGGCCCACCCCACGCCAGGCGCTACAGGCTCGCGAGCGCCACGCGGTACAGTGCGCGGTAGCCCATGCGCGGCGCGGCCTCGAAGCGCTCCGCGTTGAAGATGTCCTTGAGCAGCGCCACGCCCTCCGGCGAGGACTGCAGCCCCTGCAGCGTCGTCTCCAGCGCCGTCACCAGCTGCGGCTGCAGCCCCATGGCCACCGGCACGCCGTCGTTGGGCGCCTCGTCCGTGTACGCGATGAGCTCGAAGCGGCGCCCCGCGCCCGCCCCCAGCACATCCTCCACGCCCGTCGTGTACGTCAGCCCCGTGGAGGCCGGCGGACAGAACACGCTCGTCACGTCCGCCTTGCCGTCCAGCACCGACTCCAGCGCGCCCCGGTACGAGCCCGTGAAGTGCTGCGCGAAGAAGGCCCGCGCCGGCTCCAGGCCCTGCGCCTTCAGGTACGCGGTGGGGAGCAGGAACCCCGCCACCGAATCCCGGTCCACCCACGCCGCCGTGGCGCCCTTGAGCCGGTCCACCGAC
>NZ_SRLW01000539.1:0-3098 GCF_006518215.1 Myxococcus sp. AB025B | reverse complement strand
CCCCAGCGCCATTCCGCCGGGGATGAGGCCGTCCGCCCGGACGCCGCCCCCCACGGCCGCCGCGGGGTTGATGGTGGAGCGCCCCGCGAACACCCGGCCTCCGGCGGCGCCCCCCGCGGGCAACGCGCCTCCAGCCCTGGCGCCCCGAGCCGCGCCGCAGGGCCCCGCGAACACCCGGCCGCCTCCGCCGGTGCCCGACGCCGCGATGCCCGGGCGCACGGGGACCTCCGCCCCGGCCGTGGCGGCGCCCCGCCCTCCACCGGCGGCCTCGCGCTTCGGGCTGGCGGTCATCGCCGGGTCCACGCGGGGGCAGCGCTACAAGCTGCCGGTGACGGGTTGCGTGGTGGGCCGGCAGCGCGGCGCCATCCTCTTCCCGGATGACGGGTTCGTCTCGCCGCTCCACGCGACGTTCCTGGTGAAGGACGGCGCGCTCTTCGTGCGCGACGAGAACAGCGCCTCGGGGGTGTTCGTCACGGTGGCGGGCACCGAGGCCATCACCGCGCGCACGCACTTCAGCGCGGGCCAGCGGCTGTTCCGCTTCACGGGGCGCCTGGAGCCCGTCGCGCCGGTGGCGGGTCGGCCCACGGTGTACGGCGCGCCAGTGCCGCTCGGGCAGACGGTGTACGGCGTCGAGGAGGTCATCATGGGCGGCCGAGGTGGCCGCGCGGTGGTGACGGCGGCGCCCCTGCTCACCCTCGGACAGGCCCACTGCGACCTGAGCTTCCCGGGCGACGAGGGCCTCGCGGGTCGCCACTGCGAGCTGTCGCCCACTCCCACGGGTGCCTTGCTGAGGGACCTGTCCGGCGGACTGGGCACCTACGTGCGAATCCCTCCCGGCGAGGAGCGCCCGCTGCGACCGGGAGACCGCGTCCGTCTGGGCCAGCACGTGCTGCAGGTGGAGACGCTCGCCTGAGCGAGCGGGTGTGCTCCGTTCGGGCGCCCACGGACGTCCCACGAGCAGCACGCATCAGAGCATGCGCGGGAGCGCATGACCGCTTCGGGCGAGACGAGTCATGCCTCGATGAGGCCCGATAGCAAGCCGGGGCCTCGCGAGACTCAGTGCCGCCACTGAAGATGGCCCCTCCGCGGAGCGGCACCTCTCGAGGACGACGCTTCCGCGGTCTCAGCATGTCCGTGGCAGCACGCCCCCCGCCAGCGAAGACGAGCACCCCGCCCTGCATGGGAACGAGGCAGGGTCGGCGCGGGCAGGCACCCCCCACCCGACGCCACCGCACTGACGCTACGGAGCGGCGGAGTCGCGCGGGCGGGCCCACCACCCGACACCACCGACCCACGCACCGACGCTACGGAGCCGACGGGCGGGCCACGCTGCCGCCCAGCCGCTGCTCGATGAGCGCCCGGGCCCTCGAGTCCCGCACGTCGCGCAGGTGACGCATCCACCAGTTCCGGGCCTCATCCTGCTGGTCCCGCTGCCAGTAGACCTCGCCCAGCTTCAGCGCCAGCTCCGGGTCCGGGTTCGCCTCGAACGCGTTCAGGTAGCTGGTGGCGGCCATGTCCAGCTTCCCGCGCTCCAGCGACTGGTCGCCCTCCTGCGAGTGCTTCTTGGACAGCTCCAGGTTGCGATCGGCCGCGGGAATCATCCTGTCGTACAGCGGCCGGTCCGCATCCGCGGAGATGACGCTCCCCGTCCTGCCGGGAACCGGGGCATTGGAGGGAATCGGGAAGTGCGAGGCCCCGCCCTTCCCCGCGCCCTGCGTGTAATAGATGTAGGCGTAGAAGAGCCCCGCGCCCAGCACCAGCAGCACGGTGAGCGACTTGAAGAAGAACGCCAGTCCGCCGCCACCGACGCCGGGCTGGGTGGGGACGACGGAGTCCGTCTTCTCCCGCGTCGCGGGCATGACGTCGGCGCTCGAGGGCAGCGGCGAGAGCACGTCCGGAAGCGCGCGGACGGTGGCCTCCACCGTCATCTCGCTGCCCCACCCGGGGGCCGTGGCATCCCGGGCATCGTCGGGGCGGCCCCCGGACTTGCGCGGCAGCGGCGCCAGCACGGCCGAGGGCTGGGGACGCCGCGAGCCCGCCGCCTCGCGACGGCGCTCTTTCTCCACCGCCAGCAGCTCCGCGCGGAAGGCCTCCGCGTTCGCGGGGCGATCATCCGGGTCCTTGGAGAGCGTGCGCAGGATGAGCCGCTCCATCGCCGGGGAGATTCGCGCGTCGGGCCGCCGCCGCGTCGGGGGCGGAGGCTCCTCGGTGAGGTGCTTGGTGGCGAAGCCCACCGCCGAGTCGGACTCGAACGGCAACAGCCCCGTCATCAGCTGGTAGAGGATGACGCCCACCGCGTACAGGTCAGAGCGGTGGTCCAGCTGCGCCCCGCGCGCCTGCTCCGGCGACATGTACTCGGGCGTGCCGCAGACGAAGCCCGCGCGGGTGAGCGCCGGACCGTCGTCCGTGGAGTCGGTGATCTTCGCGATGCCGAAGTCGAGCACCTTGACGAAGTCCGGCTCGTTGCGCCGCTGCTCCACCATGATGTTCTCGGGCTTCAAGTCCCGGTGGATGACGCCCGCGCCGTGCGCGTCCGACAGCGCGCCGAGCACCTGGCTGACGATGCGCACCACGCGCGCCTCGCCCAGCGGCCACTCGCGGCTGAGAATCTGGTGCAGGTCCTGCCCCGCCACGTACTCCATGGCGATGAAGAGCGCGCCGTCCTCGGCCTGGCCGAAGTCCAGCACGCTGATGGAGTTGCGGTGGTTGAGCCGGCTGGCCGCCTTGGCCTCGCGCTGGAAGCGCGCCACGGTGCGCTCGTCCGACAGCAACGTGTGCCGCAGCACCTTGAGCACCACCACCTTGTCGAGGGAGATCTGCCGGGCCCGGAACACCCTGCCCATGCCCCCCTCGCCAATGAGGGCCTCGACCCGGTACTTCTGGGCAATCGTCATGCCGACGTAGTCGTCAGCATCCGCCGTGCGCACGAGGGTCGCGCCGCAGGCCGGGCAGAAACGGGAGGATTCTTGGGCGTCAGCGCCGCAGGAGGGGCAGTGCAAGTCAAACGTCCCCGAAGGGTGGGGCTGGAAGTTCACCACGTCGCTCGGGTGATGAGCAAGCCGCGCGCAATGCGAGCAACCGCGCCCCACCCCTGGTAG
>NZ_SRLW01000538.1:0-3107 GCF_006518215.1 Myxococcus sp. AB025B | reverse complement strand
GGCCCCGCCCGCGTGGAGGTCCGCGTCAACGGCGAGGTGAAGCGTCGCATGAGCGTCGAGGTCGAAGCAGGCCGTCGTGTCGCCGTCCGGGTGCGCTGAACGCCCCTCGTTCCCCGCACCGCTCCCCATTCCGAATGTCTGACGAGGGCCTTGGGACGCCCACGCCCCGTCATTGCCTGGAGGTCCCCATGGTCCGCCGTCATCGGCTCCGCCCCGGTCTGCTCTCGCTGCTCTTGTGCGCAGCTCCCGCCCTCGCCCAGTGGGAGGAGCCCGAGCCCCCGTCCGAGCCCGCGCCCGAGGCCCGCGCGCAGGAGGAGCTGCCGCTGGACGGGGAGTCGGACGTGCACAGCCAGGTGGCCTCGTTCGCCATCACCCGGCTGCGCGACTCGCCCGCGGTGGTGACGTCGCTGACGGCGGAGGAGATTCGCGACTCGGGCGCGCGCGACCTGATGGACGTGCTGCTCCAGGTGCCGGGCTTCTTCTTCGGCGTGGACACGCAGGGCACGGTGGGGCCGGGCTTCCGCGGCCTGTGGGGTTACGAGGGCAAGGTGCTGCTCGTCGTCGACGGCAAGGAGCTCAACGAGCAGCTCTACTCGACGATGCAGCTGGGCAACGAGCTGCCGGTGGAGCTCATCGAGCGCATCGAGGTGGTGCGCGGCCCCGGCTCGGTCATCTACGGCGGCAACGCGGAGCTGGCCGTCATCAACGTCATCACCCGCGGCGTACAGGGCAGCTCGGACCTGATGGTGTCGGGCACCTATGGCCAGCTGGAGTCGGTCAACGGGCGGCGCAGCCTCACGCTGTCGGGCCGCAAGGTGTTCGAGTCCGCGCCGGGCCTGAGCGTCTTCGCCTCCGCGTCGCTGGGCCAGGGGCAGCGCAGCGACGGGCGCTTCGAGGACTTCTTCGGCAACACCGCGCAGCTGGGCGGCAACACGAAGCTGGACCCGACGACGGTGCAGGCGGGCGTGGGCTACCGGGACCTGCAGTTGAGCGTGCTGTACCAGCGCTTCGCCACGTCGGCCATCGTCGCCTTCGACGAGGTGCTGGACGCGCCCGCGGCCACCGACTTCGAGTCCTTCCACGCGGAGCTGAGCAACCGCTTCCGCCCGAGCGAGCGGCTTGAAATCATCCCCCGCTTCAACCTGACGCTCGCCGAGCCGTTCCGCGACACGGACCAGGGCTCGGAGTTCTATTACGAGAAGCGGGTGATGCGGCTGCGCGGCCGGACGATGGCGCGCTGGGCGGCGCTGGACTACCTGCAGCTCACCGGCGGCGTGGACGTGGCGTCGGACCAGGGACGGCTGGAGGGGCCCGCGGACGTGGGACTGCAGACGGCCTTCGGCGCGGACGGCGCGACGAGCGTCTCCTATCTGAACGTCGCGGGCTTCGTGGAGGCGTTCTCGGAGAACCCCATCGCCACCGTGGTCGCGGGCGCGCGGTACGAGAACCACAGCGCCTTCGGCAGCTCCTTCGTGCCGCGGCTGGTGCTCCTGCGCGCCTTCGGTCCGTTCAGCGGCAAGGCGCTGTTCAGCCGCGCCTTCCGCGCGCCGGGCATCGAGAACATCAGCCTGGGCGCGGACGTGAAGCCCGAGCGCACCACCGTGTACGAGCTGGAGGGCACGCTGCGCCTGGGCGAGGGCCACGCGCTGAGCGCCAACGCCTTCGACGTGGGCGTCTCCGACCCCATCATCTACTCGTACGACGCGGTGACGAACGAGGAGGCCTACCGCAACCTGGGGCGGCTCGGCAGCCGGGGCGTGGAGCTGGACTACCACCTGAAGGGGAGCTGGGGACGGGTGGCGCTGAGCTACTCGTTCTACGCGCCCTCGGGCCGCAACGACGTGGCCGACTACCAGGTGCCCGGACACTCCAACGCGTTCACCGGGATGCCCACGCACAAGGCCTCGCTGTCCGGCAGCCTGAAGCTCAAGCCGTGGCTGTCGGTGAACCCGACGGCGGTGCTGGTGGGACGGCGCTTCGCGGTGGACGTGCCGGATGACCAGGGCCGCTCGGCCGTGGAGGAGCTGCCGACGCAGCTGCTGCTCAACCTCTACGTGCGCGCGCGGGATGTGCTCACGCCAGGGCTGGAGGTGGGCGCGGGCGTCTACAACATCCTCGGGACGAACTTCCGCATCGCCCAGCCGTACAACGGCGGCCATGCGCCGCTGCCCGTGTTCTCGCGCGAGTTCCTCGTCCGCCTGAGCTACCTGTTCGACCCGGCGCTGAGCGAGCCGTGACTAGGGATGCAGCTCCAGCACGATGTCCCGCGTCGCCAGCCACACGCCTGCGGGCGAGCGTGACAGCTTGAGGATGCCGCTGCCGCCGCGCAGCTCCTGCTTCGCGCGGTACTCCGCCGTCACGCCGTACTCGCCGTCGAACACGGCGTCATCGACGTGGTACGGAGCGCGGCCGGGCTCGCCGAGGAACAGGTGCACGTGGGCGGGCATCGAACCGTCCGGATAGGGCGCGGGCTTGATGGTGTCGAACGTGTAGCCACCGTCCTGCCCCGTCCGCGCCCACCCTCGCAGCCGGCCGTGACGGCGGCTCCACGGCGTCTCCCTGCCGCCGTTCGCGTACAGCCCCTGCGCGTTGGTGTGATGGGCATAGACGATGACACCCGCCACGGGGGCTTTCGTGCGCGGGTTCAGCACCCGCCCCGTGAGCACCATCCGCTCGCCCGGCTCCGTCGCGGAGGCCAGTTGGACGCGGGACGTCATCGACTCCGGTGCGCGCTCGGCCACCGCTTCACAGCCCTCGCACGCGTAGAGGTCCGGCCGAGCCCGGGGCACCGCCCCACCCGCCTCCGCGCAGGCGCCCACCACCGCGCCGGCCGCGCAGGCGCCCATCCCCACCAGGACTTCACGTCGCTTCATGGCTCGCATGGACCTCCACAACGGAGGAGCGGGGCCTGGATTCCCGGGGGCCGGGCGCCTTGCTGAAGACACTCGATGCGGCGCGGATTTAACTCGGTTTAATTCATCCGACGACGCGCGGGCCGCGACACTTCCGTTGAAAGTTTTCAACGCGAGGTCGCGCGAAATGTCCCGGATTCCGTCCAACCCGTCCCCGTCGTTCGTTCCCACGCCGCCCCCCGAGGCCGAGGCCTG